>NZ_JAQGJD010000340.1 GCF_028290785.1 Tardiphaga sp.
CGCATTTTTCACCGCATGAGCGTCGTCGATTTCGAGCTGGTGATCAAAGTGCATCTGCTCGGCAGCTTCTATGTCTCCCGTGCGGCAGCAACGCATTTCCGCGAACAGGAATCCGGTTCGTTCGTGCACTTCACCTCGACAAGCGGTCTCATCGGCAATTTCGGCCAGGCGAATTACGCCGCCGCGAAGATGGGCATTATCGGCCTGTCGAAGTCGATCGCGCTCGACATGCAGCGCTTCAACGTGCGCTCCAATTGCGTGTCGCCTTTTGCCTGGAGCCGGCTTATCGGCACCATTCCGGATGAGACCGAAGCCGAGAAGGCGCGTGTCGAGCGCATGCAGCGGATGGGGCCGGAGAAGATCGCACCATTGGTGGCGTTCCTGCTGTCGGATGCCGCCAAGGAAGTGTCGGGCCAGATCTTCGCCGCGCGCATGAACGAGATCTTCCTGATGGGCCAGTCGCGCCCGCTGCGCTCGGTCCATCGCGACGAAGGCTGGACCCCGCAGACCCTCGCCGAACACGGCATGCCGGCCCTGAAGCCGTCGTTCTACAAGCTCGATCGCTCGGCCGATATTTTCAGCTGGGATCCGGTTTAACGTCTTCGTAGGGCTTCTTTCCCTCCCCCCGCGTCTTCGCGGTGGGTCTGGCAGACGAATTCGTCCGCCACGGGTGGCCGCGCGTAGCGCGGTCGGGTGGGGGTGGTGCAACAAACGCTACGTCACGCGTGGCGCCCCCCACCCCGGCCTCCACTTCGGCGCTGCTGCGCATCGCCTCGTTCGGCCGACCCTCCCCACCGCAAGTGCGGGGGGAGGGATACCACGGGCGTCGTCGTGCCTCACACGCCGTTGGGCCTCACCCGCTGTTCCGCAGCCCCGCTGAAATGCCGTTGATGGTGAGCTGAATCCCGCGCAGCACCTGCTCGTCCTCGGCCTCGCCGCGATGCGCTTTGAGCAGTTCGACCTGCACGTGGTTGAGCGGATCGAGATAGGGGAAGCGGTTGCGGATCGAGCGGTCGAGCAGCGGGTTGCCCTGCAGCAGCCGGTCCTGGCCCATGATGTCCAGCAAGGTCTCGATGCAGGTGTGCCACTCCTGGCGGATGCGGCCGAAGATGGTTTCGCGCAGCGTCACATCCTGCACCAGTTCGGCATAGCGCGAAGCGATCGCGATCGAGCTCTTCGCCAGCACCATGTCCATGTTCGACAGCAGGGTGCGGAAGAACGGCCATTCGCGGTGCATCTCCTGCAGGAACGCCATTCCCTTGTCGGGATGTTCGACCAGCCAGGCTTCCACCGCGCTGCCAAAGCCGTACCAGCCGGGCAGCATCAGGCGACATTGCGCCCAGGAGAACACCCAGGGAATCGCGCGCAGGTCCTCGATGGCGCGCGTCTTCTTGCGCGAGGCCGGGCGGCTGCCGATGTTGAGTGTCGAGATCTCGGTGATAACCGTCGACTCCCAGAAGTAGTCGACGAAGCCATCGGTCTCGTAGACCAGGTTGCGGTAGGCCTTGAAGGCCAGCGCCGAGAGCTGCTCCATGGTCTCGAGATATTCCGGGCGCGGCGCGCTGTGCTTGGGCGACAGCAGGCTGGCTTCCAGCGTCGCGGCCGTCAGGATTTCCAGATTGTTGCGGCCGACTTCGGCATTGGAATATTTCGACGAGATGATCTCGCCCTGCTCGGTGATGCGGATCTGGCCGTCCACCGCGCCGCCGGGCTGCGCCAAAATGGCGTCGTAGCTCGGCCCGCCGCCGCGGCCGACCGAGCCGCCGCGGCCGTGGAACAGCCGCAGACGCACGTGGTGGCGTTCGAACACCTGCACCAGACCGATCTCGGCCTTGTACAATTCCCAGCCCGAGGTGACGAAGCCGCCATCCTTGTTGCTGTCGGAATAGCCGAGCATGACTTCCTGCACGCCGCCGCGGCTGTCCACCAGCTTGCGATAGTCGTGCAGCGACAGCAGCCGGTCCATGATCGCGGCGGAGGCCTGCAGATCTTCGATGGTCTCGAACAACGGCACGATGTTGATGCTGCTGCGGCCGGCGGAATCGACCAGGCCGACTTCCTTCAGCAGCAGCGCCACTTCGAGCATGTCAGAGACGCCCTTGCACATCGAGATGATGCAATGAGGAATCACGCGCGCGCCAAAACGGCGATGCGCGTCCGCCGCCTCGCGGAACAGCGCCAGTTCGCCGACGGTTTCGTCGCTGTACTTGACGAACAGCGACGACAGCGGCCGCATGCTGCGCAACTCGCCCGCCAGCAGCGCGATCCGCGCCTCCTCGTTCAGCGCCAGATAGGAGGTGCCGGGATTGGCGGCGTCCATCAGTTCGGCAATGGTGCGCTCGTGCACCGCGGAATTCTGCCGGATGTCGAGGCTGGCGAGATGAAAGCCGAAGCAATCCACCGCGCGACGCAACTGGCGCAGTCGGCCGCGGGCGATGACGCGGGAGTTGTTGGCAATCAGCGAGCGGTGGAGCACGTCGAGATCAGCCTTGAACTCCGGCGCGCTGGCATAGGGCGCGGCGTCGCCGACCGGCGCGCGGCTGGTATGCACGCCGAGCACCAGAGCGGTGGCGGCGAGCCGCGCATAGATGCCGGACACCGCGAGGCGATAGGGTTCGCCGGCGCGGTGCGGGGAAACGTCGGGCGAACGCTGCGCCAGCGTGCGCAGCTCGTCCGAGACATCCGCGAGATGGGCGGCGAGCGACAATTCCGAGCCCAGCACATGCAATTCGTCGAGGTAGTAGCGCATCGCGCGCGACGACTGCAGCGCCAGCGTGCCGCGCATCACCTCGGCGGTGACGAAGGGATTGCCGTCGCGGTCGCCGCCAATCCAGCTGCCCATGCGCAGGAACGAGCCGATGTCGCCATCGTCGGCGTGGTCCTCGGCGGCCAGTCGGTCTTCCAGCGCGCAATGCAGCCGCGGCACCTCGCGCAGGAAGGTATAGTCGTAGAACGACAGGCCGTTGGCGACCTCGTCGAGCACGGTCAGCTTGGTCCGGCGCAGCAGATTGGTCTGCCACAGCGTCAGCACCTCGCGGCGGAGCTGTTCCTCGGAGGCCTCGATCTCCTCGGCCGTGAACTGCATCCGTTCGCGCTGGTCGAGCAAAAAGGCAATTTCCATTTCGCGGTCGATGGTGCTCTTGCGGCGAACCTCGGTGGGGTGTGCGGTGAGTACCGGGCTGATCAGCGCCTGCCCAAAAAACCGCCGGAGTTCGGTCGCACCAATGCCGGCAGCGTGCGCCCGGGCAATCGCCCCGGCCAGCGTGCCCTCGGTCGCCGCGGCGGCGCCGGAGCGCTGTGCACGCATCCGGCGGATATTGTTCTGGTCCTCGGCGATATTGGCGAGGTGAGAGAAGTAGCTGAAGGCGCGGACGATGCGCACGGTCTCGGGCGTCGACATGCCGTCCAGAATGGTTTCCAGCTCGCGCCGCGCCAGCCGGTCTTCGTCGCGGTGGAAGCGGATCGAGGTCTGGCGTATCCGTTCGACGAGGTCGAACACCCCCTCGCCCTCCTGGTCGCGCACGGTATCGCCGAGGATGCGGCCCAGCAGCCGGATGTCCTCGCGCAGCCGCGCATCGGCTTCCAAAGCGGCGACGTCCTCGCCGCGGTTGGCAGGCGTCTCTGGGTCGGATGGCATGATCATGGATGACATGAGGACGCTCCAGAAAGTTGCCGGCTTTCCTGAGTCGCAATTTTTTGCGCTGCACGCAAGGTCAAGTTGCGGTCGCGGGGTGGCTGCGGGACGGTCAGGTCTCTCCGCAAGTCGTCCCCGCGAAGGCGGGGACCCATAACCTCCGAGCCCGTCATGGAAGAAGGCCGCCGCCACAGCGCCAAACATCACGACAGCGGGTATGGGTCCCCGCCTTCGCGGGGACGACGTGGAGAGGCCGGTGTCTAGATCACCCTGCCCGCCTTCGCCCAATAAGGATCGCGCAGCCTTCGCTTGAAGATCTTGCCGCTGTCTTCGCGCGGCAGGTTCGACTGAATCTCCATCTGCTTCGGCACCTTGTAATCCGCGAGCGCCTTCTTCAATTCCGTACGCACCGAGGCCAGGTCCAGCACCACGCCGGGCTGCGGTTCGATCACCGCCATCAGCGCTTCGCCGAATTCCTCGTCGGGAATGCCGAACACCGCGCAGTCGTGCACGCCGGGGACGGCATGCAGCGCGGATTCGATTTCGGCCGGGTAGATGTTGACGCCGCCGGAGATCACCATGTCGCGCTTGCGGTCACAGATGAAGACGTAGCCGTCGGCGTCGATATAGCCGACATCGCCCGAGGTGATGAAGCCGTCGCGCTCGATCTCGCCGCGCTTCTCCGGCTTGTTGTGGTAGGTGAAATCCGGATTGCCCGATATCCGCGAATAGATCTCGCCGATCTCGCCCTGCGGCAGGATATTGCCGTCGTCGTCGAGAAAGCGCAGCTCCGCACCATCAGCGATCTTGCCTACCGTGCCGGGCTTTTTCAGCGCATCCTCGGAATTGGCAAAGGTGACGGCGCCGGATTCGGTGGAGCCGTAGAACTCGTAGATCACCGGCCCCCACCAGTCGATCATGGCGCGCTTGACGTCTGCCGGGCACGGCGCCGCCGCGTGAATGATATGGCGCAGCGACGACATGTCGTATTTGGCGCGCACCTCCGCCGGCAGTTTCATCAGCCGGATGAACATGGTCGGCACCATGAAGATGGTGTCGATCTTCTCGTCCTGAACGATGCGCAAGAATTCTTCCGGCTCGAAGCGCGGCATCAGCACCAGCGCACCGCCGAGCCGGCCGCCGCGCAACGCGAAGGCATTCGGCGCGGAGTGGTACAGCGGGCCGGGCAGCAGCGCACGGGCGCCGGGCTTCAGGCCATAGACCCGCGCCCGCATCCGGTCGGCCGAGGCCGCCTGCTCCGGCGTCGGCGCAAAGCGGCGTACGCCCTTGGGATGGCCTGTCGTTCCCGAGGTGTAGATCATGTTGTGCGGCTGCGGCAGCACCGGACCGTCATAGGGGGCCTGCTGCTGCAGCCAGCTCTCCAGATCGATGGCGCCTTCCGGCGCGCCGGTCCGCACGGGATCGACCTTGTAATTCGCGATAATTTCCGGCGGCGTCGGCACGCTCAACGCGATGATGCTGGCCGGAATGGCGTCGCGTAGCTGATGCAGCATGTCGGCATGGGCGATCAGGACATTGCTGCCGGAATCCTTGATGACATAGGTGATCTCTTCCGGCTTGAAGTGCCAGTTCACCGGCACGCCATAGGCGCCGAGCTGCGCCACCGCATAGGCCGCTTCGAGAAACGCGATGTCGTTGCGCATCAGGATGCTGACGCTGTCGCCGGGCTTGACGCCGAGCCGCGACAGCCCGCCGGCGATGCGGCCCGCGCGCTCGGTGACTTCGCCAAAGCCGCGCCGACGATCGCCGCTGATGATGCCGTTGAAGAGGGTCG
>NZ_JAQGJD010000357.1 GCF_028290785.1 Tardiphaga sp.
GCGTCCGCAAGGTCGGTGGCACCACGATTCGTTCGATCGGCGGCATCGCCAAGCTGCAGACCATCAAGGACAACGACGAAGCCTACGTCCCGCCCCGCGAGATGCTGCGTGAATTGATGAACGACAACAAGGCAATGGCTGCCGCGATGCGCAAGGCGCACAAGATCGTCGACGACGTCGAGGACGCGGCCTCGGCCGGCCTGCTGGAAAACTTCATCGACGAAACCGAGCGTCGCACCTGGTTCCTGTTCGAAGCCAGCCGCCAGGAAGGCGGCAACGAAGACTAAGCGACGCACACCGCCATGCTTAAAAGCCCTCTCCGCAAGGAGCGGGCTTTTTGGAGGGTGGGCAAAGGCGCTCTTGCGCCGTGCCCACCACCTTGCCGTCATGTGTGCTGAAACATGGTGGGCACGCCCCGTCGCGCTTCGCGCGTCGAGGCTTTCCCCACCCTACGGCTACGACGCCTTCTTCGCGCGCATCAGGTCGGCGAAGCGCTTGAACAGATAATGCGAATCGCGCGGACCCGGTGATGCCTCGGGGTGATACTGCACCGAGAAAACCGGCTTGCCCTCGAGCTGGATGCCGCAATTGGAGCCGTCGAACAGCGAGATGTGCGTCTGCAGCGCGCCCTTCGGCAGGGTATCCTGATCGACCGCAAAGCCATGGTTCATCGAGGTGATTTCGACCTTGCCGGTGGTCTCGTCCTTGACCGGATGATTGGCGCCGTGATGGCCCTGATGCATCTTCTTGGTCTTGGCGCCGACGGCGAGGCCGAGCATCTGGTGACCGAGGCAAATGCCGAAGGTCGGCGTGCCCGATGCAATCACCTGCTGGATCACCGGCACGGCATATTTGCCGGTTTCGGCGGGATCGCCCGGGCCGTTGGACAGGAATACGCCATCCGGCTTCAGCGCCATGATGTCATCCGCCGAGGTGGTGGCGGGGACGACGGTGATCCGGCAGCCTTCGCCGGCCAGCAGTCGCAGGATGTTGCGCTTGATGCCGTAATCGATGGCGACGACGTGGAATTCAGGCGCGGTCTGGCGGCCGAAGCCTTTTTCCCATTCCCATGACGTCTCGTCCCAGGTGAAGCGCTGGGCGGAGGTCACCATCGGCACCAGGTCCATGCCTTCGAGGCCGGGCCATTCGCGGGCTTCTTCCTTCAAGCCGTGAAGGTCGAACTTGCCGTTCTGGGCGTGCACCAGCACCGCATTGGGCATGCCCTTATTGCGGATCAGCGCGGTCAGCGCGCGGGTATCGATGCCGGAAATGCCGACGATGCCGCGGGCCTTCAGCCAGGCGTCGAGATGGCGCGACGAGCGGTAATTCGACGGATCGGTGATGGCCGAGCGCAGGATCACGCCGCGGGCACCCGGCGTCGCCGCCATGTTGATGGTCTCGATATCTTCGTCGTTGGTTCCGACGTTGCCGACATGCGGGAAGGTGAAAGTAATGAGCTGCCCGGCATAGGACGGATCGGTGAGGATCTCCTCATAACCGGTCATCGCCGTGTTGAAGCAGACTTCGCCAACGGCCTGGCCTTCCGCGCCGAGGCCGAAGCCCTCCAGCACGGTGCCATCGGCGAGCACGAGAAGCGCGGTCGGTTTGTGGTCCGGCCAGGCTGAGGATGTTTCCGAGGGGGTCATGAGGGGACTACATAGTCTGCACATCCGCTTGCGTCAAAGCCGGAACGGGCAGATTCACATGCCAATATCCGGATTTCCATAATTCGGGCGGCGAGGGCGAGCGCAATCCGGGCGGGCCACCCTCTTGAGCCGGCGAGATAGCGGTCAAACTTGAATTAATCAAATACAGCTATGCGTGCTTGCCGGAACTTGGATTCGCAGCTAGCAAGCTGAAAATACTCTGTGTTTCCGGACATTTCAGTGCAGCTGGACTATTTTGCCGCGATGGCCGCGCGCTCGGCCGTTGCGCCGGCGCGATGGCGTCGACCATTTTTGAGATGGCTCGACGGTATCGAGAAGGGCTGGGCAATTCCGGCCCTGATTATCGCGTTTGCAGCGGTCTGGCTGCTGTTTCTCAGCGTCGCCTATCTCAGTGGTGATCTCCACGCCGACGCGCTCGAGACCTGGACCGTCGGCCGCCAATTCGCCTGGGGTAACGCCAAACATCCGCCGCTGATGGGCTGGGCCGCGCATCTCTGGACGCTGGTGTTTCCTCTCACCGACTGGTCATTCCAGTTGCTGGCCATGACCAACGCCGCGGTGGCGCTGTGGGCGGTGGATCTGATCGCACGCCGATTCGTGCGCGGCGATTCCCGCGCCGTTGTTCTATTGCTGTTGATGCTGCTGCCGGCCTACCAGTTTCATGCCCAGCGCTTCAACGCCAATACGGCGCTGCTCGCGGTGTGGCCGCTGGCGACCTATTGCTTTCTGCGTTCGTTCGAGAGCCGGACCGTCGGCTGGGCCGCGGCAACCGGCGCCTTCGCGGCGCTGGCGATGCTCGGCAAATACTACTCCGTCTTCCTGATCGGCAGCTTCGTGTTGGCGGCAGTCGTGCATCCGCAGCGCGCGGTTTATTTCAGATCGCGGGCGCCATGGGTTTCTGCGCTCGCCGGCCTGGTGGTGCTCGGGCCGCATCTGCACTGGCTCGCGACCACCGGTGCGACGCCCTTCGCCTATGCCATACAGGTCCATGGCGGCATCCCGCTGGGGCCGGCGGTTTTGGAAGCCTGCATGTTCGTGCTCGGGCTCGCCGCCACGCTGGCGCTGCCCGCGCTGGTCTGGGTGCTGTCGGCGGAGTTGCGGCTAAGGCGCTTTCCGGCCGATTTCCGCGCCATGCCTCCCGGGCTGGTGCTGCTGTTCTGGATTTTCGTGGGCACCGTTGTGCTCCCGGTGATCGCCGCGATCGTCATCGGCACCGACATGCCCTCGCTGTGGGCACTACAGGGTCTGTTCCTGGCGGCGATCCTGATTGTCGGCGGCGCGAGTTATACGCTGGAGCGCCTGTACGTGGTGAATCTGGCCGCGTTCGTCGCGGGGATCGCGGTGGTGGCGGTGGCGATCGCCGCGCCATACCATGCCTATTATCGCAACAACATTAATCCCAACGACCGCAGCTATTATCATCTTGCCGCCGATGAGCTGACACGGCGCTGGCACGCGGTCTCGGACCGGCCGCTGCCGGCGATATCGGGCGATGACGGCCTGGCCTTTGCCACCGCTTTCTACAGTCCGGACCACCCGGTCTACCGCCGACCGTTCCAGTACCAGTACAACTGGGGTCTGCCGCGGGTGACGACGTTGGAGAAGGGCTGGGCGGCGATGTGCTTCGCCGACGACGATCATTGTATGGACTGGATGCGCCGGGTCACGGCGATCGCGCCGCAATATACCCGGTTCGAATTTGTCGTGACGCCGCGGCTGTGGGGGCGGGATGGTATTCCCGCGACCATCGCGGCGTTGATGGTCACGCCGCACGGCAGTCGGACCGGCGCCCCGACTGGGCCTTTGTCCGAGGGCGTCGAGGATTTCAGCTCCAGCCAACGCCAGCCGACGCCGTGATCGCGAGACCCGCGGTTGTGCGGGCCCGGCAAAGCGCCTAGATCGTCCCCAACTGGCAAGCCCAACTGAATTGAGCCGGCACCGCGATGCGGGCCGCGAAGGAGACGCCATGCTGCGCGACGATATCAACAACGCCGTCAAGGACGCGATGCGCGCCAAGGACGAGCGCAAGCTCTCGACCCTGCGCATGGTCAACTCGACCATCAAGAACGCCGACATCGAGGCCCGCGGCCAGAGCAAGCCGCCATTGTCGGATGGCGACCTGCTCAGCCTGCTGCAGAAGATGATCAAGCAGCGCCAGGAATCCGTCGAGCTCTACGACAAGGGCAACCGCGCCGAACTCGCGGACCAGGAGCGCGAGGAGATCGCCATCATCTCGGCCTACCTGCCGAAGCAGATGTCGGAAGACGACGTCAAGGCTGCGATCGCAACGGAAATCGCCGAAGTCGGCGCCGCGGGCATCAAGGACATGGGCAAGGTGATCGCGGCGCTGAAGGCGAAATACGCCGGCCAGATGGACTTCGGCAAGGCCAGCGGCCTCGTGAAAGCCGCGCTGACGGCCTGAGTTCAAGCCGGCTTTGCCGCGATCAGCAGGAAGGCGCTGAGGGCGGCGGCGGCACAGAGCGCGGCGCCGATGGCAGCAGCGATTCCGAAGGCGCCGGCCAGCGCCGGGCCGGTCCCGGCGAGCACCGGGCCGATCAGCGCGGTGGCGACCAGTCCGCCGCTGCGCGCCACCGCGCTGTTGAAGCCCGACGCCGATCCCACATGCTGCGCATCGACCGACATCAGCACGGCGGTGGTCAGCGGCGCCACCGCGCCGGCCATGCCGAGGGCGATCACCACCA
>NZ_JAQGJD010000368.1 GCF_028290785.1 Tardiphaga sp.
CCGAGCACGCCGCCGAAGATCGCCATCGGGATCACGCTCATCGCCAGCAACGTATCGACCATCGAGCCGAAATTGAACCACAGCAGCACCGCGATCAGCGCGAGGCTGATCGGCACCACGATCGACAGCCGCTTGATGGCGTCCTGCAGATTGCCGAACTCGCCGACCCATTCCGCGCGAGAGCCGGGCGGCAGTTGCACCTGGGTGGCGACCTTGTCCTGCGCTTCGGTGATCGCGCTGCCGAGATCGCGCTCGCGCACCGAGAACTTGATCGGCAAATAGCGCTCCTGGTTCTCGCGGTAGATATAGGCCGCGCCCGACACCAGGTTGATGGAGGCGACTTCGCTGAGCGGAATCTGCGTCACCGTGCCGTTCGGGCCGGGCGCGCCGATCCGCAGGTTCTGGATGGCTTCGGCACTCTTGCGATATTCCGGCGCCAGGCGAACGATGATCGGGAAGTGACGGTCGGAGCCGGGCTCGTAGAGATCGCCGGCGCTGTCGCCGCCGATCGCCGTTTTGATGGTGGCATTGATGTCGCCGGGCGCCAGGCCGTAACGCGCGGCCTTGGCGCGGTCGATGTCGATCTGGATGGTCGGCTGGCCCAGCGAGGTGAACACCGCGAGATCGGTGACGCCCTGCACGGTTGATAGCACCGACTTGATCTTGTTGGCGGTGACGGTCAGCGCCTCCAGATCGTTGCCGAACAGCTTGATGGAGTTCTCGCCCTTCACGCCGGAGACGGCTTCCGAGACGTTGTCCTGCAGGTATTGCGAGAAGTTGAATTCGACGCCGGGGAATCTGTCCTGCAGCTCTTTCAGAAGCCGCGCCGTGAGCGCGTCCTTGTCCTGCGGGGCCGGCCATTCGGTGGACGGTTTCAGCGGCGCGAAAAACTCGGCGTTGAACAGGCCGGCGGCGTCGGTGCCGTCATCGGGGCGACCGTGCTGCGACACCACGGATTCCACCTCGGGCTGCGCGCGGATGATCTTGCGCATCTCGTTGACGTAGCTGTTGCCTTCCTGCAGCGAGATGGTCGGCGGCAACGTGGCGCGGATCCACAGGTTGCCCTCTTCCAGCTTCGGCAGGAACTCGAGGCCGAGCAGACGCGCCAGAATGATCGTCAGCACCACCAGCGCGAGGCCAGCGCCCATCACCAGCTTGCGGCTGCCGACGGCCCAGTTCAGCACCGGCATGTAAGCCTTGTGCAGCTGCCGCATGATCCAGGTTTCGGTTTCCTGCACGTGGGCCGGCAGGATGATGGCCGATAATGCCGGGGTGATGGTGAAGGTGGCGATCAGGCCGCCGGCCAGCGCATAGGCGTAGGTCCGCGCCATCGGCCCGAAGATGTTGCCCTCGACGCCGGACAGCGTGAACAACGGCAGGAACGCGGCGATGATGATCGCAGCGGCAAAGAAGATCGAGCGCGACACGTCGGAGGATGCGCTGAGGATGCCGTGCTTCTTCATGCCCATCACAGTCTCAGGCGAGATGTGGCTGGCCTCGGCCTCGGACAGTTCGGTGGTATGCGACAGCCGGCGGAAGATCGCTTCGACCATGATCACCGTGCCGTCGACGATCAGGCCGAAGTCGATGGCGCCGACCGACAGCAAGTTGGCGGATTCGCCCCGCAGCACCAGGATGATCACGGCAAAGAACAGCGCGAACGGAATCGTGGCGCCGACGATCAGCGCGCTGCGCAGGTTGCCGAGGAACATCCACTGCAGCAGCACGATGAGCAGGATACCGACCACCATGTTGTGCAACACGGTGTGGGTGGTGATGTCGATCAGGTCCTTGCGGTCGTAGATGCGCTCGATATGCACGCCGGGCGGCAGGATGCTGGAGTTGTTGATGGCATGAACCGTCTGCTCGACTCGGGTGATGGTCGGCGAGCTCTTCTCGCCGCGGCGCATCAGCACGATGCCCTGGACGATGTCGTCGTCCATGTTGAGGCCGGCGATACCCAGCCGCGGCTTCTCGCCGACGGAGACGGTCGCGACGTCCTTGACCAACACCGGGTTGCCGTTGGTTTGCGAGATCATGGTGCTGGCGAGATCGTCGATGGAGCGGATCAGGCCGACGCCGCGGACCACGGCGGACTGCGCGCCGATATTGACGGTGTTGCCGCCGACATTGATATTGGCGTTGCCAACCGCCGTCAGCAATTGCGGCAGCGTTAGGCCGTAGGCCACCAGCTTGTTGAAATCGACCTGGATCTCGTAGGTCTTGGTCTTGCCGCCCCAGCCGGTGACGTCGATGACGCCCGGCACCGAGCGGAAACGTCGCTGCAGCACCCAGTCCTGCAAGGTCTTGAGATCGAGCACGCTGTAGTTCGGCGGTCCGACCAGGCGGTAGCGATAGATTTCGCCGATCGCTGACAGCGGCGAGATGCCCGGCTGCACGTTGCCCGGCAGTGGCGACAACTGCGACAGCCGGTTCAGCACCTGCTGCAGCGCCTCGTCATAGGTGTAGTCGAACGAGAACTGCAGCTTGACGTCGGACAGGCCGTACAGCGAGATGGTACGGATCGTCTTCAGGTTCTTGATGCCGGCGACCTGGGTTTCGATGGGGATCGTGATGTAGCGTTCGATCTCCTCCGACGACAGGCCGGGCGACTGCGTGACGATGTCGACCATCGGCGGCGTCGGATCGGGATAGGCCTCGATGTTGAGCTGGTTGAACGCGAACAGGCCGCCGATCATCACGGCGAGAAACAGCCCCACCATTAGAAAACGGCGGTTGACGGCAAGAGCAACGAGACGATCCATCCAGATCGGACCTTTCAGAAAAGCCGAAGCTGGGAGTTAGCTGGCGGACGCCGCGCGGTCGATGAACAGGCTGCCCTTGGTGACGATGCGTTCGCCCGGCCGCAGGTTGCCGGAGACTTCGACAAGGTTGCCATTGGTCAGACCGGTCTTGATCTGGCGCAGTTCGATGGTCTTGTCCTTGTCATGGGCCACCCAGAGCCGGACCTGGTCGCCTTCATAGATCAGCGCCTGGCGGGGTACGCCCACCGTCGGCTGGTCGCCGGGAGCGTAGATCGTCACCGTGGCGAACATCTCCGGCTTCAACAGGCCGGCGCTGTTGTCGAGCGTCGCGCGCACCTGCAGCCGACGGGTCGCCGGATCGAGCGCGGTGGCGACATAGTTGATCTTGCCGGTCAGCACGCGGCCGGGCAGCGCCAGCACGCTAAAACTCATCTCCTGGCCGAGTTCGACCGCCGCGGCCTCGGTCTCGCGCACGAAGGCGGTGAGCCAGACGCTGGAAAGGTCGCCGATCACGAACACCGGATCGCTGGCGCCGGAGGAGACATATTGCCCGGGGCCGATCTTGCGCTGCACGACGGTGCCGGCGAGCGGCGCATAGATGGTGGTCTCGGGATTGATGCGGCCCTTTTCCTGGAACGCGGTGATGGCCTCTTCGGACAGGCCGAGAATGCGCAACCGGTTGCGCGAGGCTTCCAGCGCGGTCTCGGCCGAGCGCTGGTCGTTCTGCGCCTGGAACAGCGTGGCCTGGCTCTGCTGGTAGTCCTTCAGCGGCACGGCCTTGCCTTCGAACAGATCCTGGGCGCGCTTGTTCTGAATCTGCGCCAGTTCGAGTTGCGACTTCGCCTTGTTAAGGCCGGTCACGGCGGTAACGAAGTCGTTCTGCGCCCCCACGGTGTCGGCGGCTTCGATGACGAACAGCGGCTGGCCCTGTTTGACGCTGTCCCCGGGCTTGGCGAGCAGCTTGGTCACCCGCCCGGCATAGGGCGAGAACACCGGCGTCGATTTGTCTTCATCGACGGCGATCTTGCCCTCGGTGACGTGCTCGGCGCGGAAGGCATGCGCGGTAACGGGCTCGATGGTCAGGCTGGCCCACTCCGCCGGCGTGGTGGTGTAGCGCTGCGGGTTCTTGCGCGACTGACTGGACACCTCGGAATTTCGGCGCGGCGTTTCGGCAGCTCGCATGAACGTGAATGCACCGATCGCAACAACGGCGACGACGGCCACGCCCGCAATCACGCGCTTTCTGCTAAGCATCGGAAATCGTTCGATAAAATTCGTCACTCGAAGATCCATGTCGGAGGCGCGCTCAATCCGCGGCGTTTTGTCTCGTCCCAGCGCTAATAGTGCGCATCTGGCGGTTCAAACAATCTAAAAACGCATGTACGCCTACGAATCTCGGTTAAAAGTTTGCAAGGCTGCGAACGGCTTTCATGTGCGGTCCGGCCAGCGCGGCGCATGGCTCCCAAGCGGCACCGCCGGACGCGACCACGATGCCGGGGTTTGCGATAGCACGGCGGCATGACGAACCGCCGACAGCACGCCGAAGCCGGAGGGCGTCGGTTCGATAAAACCGGCGACATCGCCAGCTTTCAGATCCGGCGCGGCGAGACCGTCGGCGAGCCGGCCCATATCCCACAGCCATTGGCCGGTGCGCGCCAGCGACACCTGGACATGCCAGCTGCCGCCCTGCTTGGCCTGGCGCGCTTTGGCCATCATGGCGCCGAATGCCATCAGATAGCCGGTGGCGTGATCGAGCATCTGCGCCGGCAATTCTTTCGGCCCCTCGACACCCGCCGCCTGCCCTTCGGCATGGTTGAAGCCGGTGGCGCACTGCACCAGCGAATCGAAGCCGCGGCGCCCGGCCCAGGGCCCGGCGCGGCCGTAGGCGGACAGCGAGACGTAGACGATGCCCGGGCGGATGGCGGCGACGTCCTCCGGCGAGAAGCCGAGCGCGGCCAGCGCCTGCGGGCGGTAGCCCTGCGAGAAGATGTCGGCCTCGGCCAGCAGACTGCGCAAGGCGTCGGCGCCCTGCGCGGTTTTCAGGTCGGCAAATGTTGAAAGCTTGCCGCGGCCGGTGTCGATGGTCAGCCACGGGATCACCGGCAGGTCGGGGGCGGATACCAGCATCACGTCGGCGCCGTGCGCCGCCAGGGTGCGGCCGGCGACCGGACCCGCAATGACGCGAGACAGATCGAGCACGCGCAGGCCCGCAAGCGGACGGTCGCCGGATGGCCAAGGCCTGGGGTCGGCATCACCTATCCGGGTGATCTCGACCAATGGTAGCTTGGCGATGGCCCTGGCCTGCGGCAGTGCCTGCCATTCGTCGTAGGAACGCATCAGCGCGACGACGCCACCGGCGGCATAGGCGGCAGTCTCGAAGGCTTCGCCATCCCACGACAGCAATGCGACTTGCACGGCGTTGCGTTCGGGGATGCAGTTCAGCACCTGGCAGACGGCATCGCGATGATGCAGGAAGTTGGTGTGCAGCCGGACGAATTTTCCGCCACCGGTTTGGTAGACCCCGGCGATGGCGTCCCAGGCTGGCGGCGGCGGTTGGCCGTCGCGGCGCAGATAGCGCTCGGAGCGGCATTCGACCACCGCGTGGCGCATATCGACGCTGACACCCTGCGACTGCCCGCTGCGTTGCCGCCAGATCTCCGCCGCAGCCAGGCCGGCCGCCGCAATACCGACCTGCGCCGCGGCACCTACGCGAAACGACGACGGCAATTGCGGCTCGTTGCCGGTGAGCGTGACAGCCTCAAGCGCGGCCGCGTCGCCACCGGCGTCGGTCCAGAGAGCGGCGAGGATCTCGCGAATGGTCTGCATCGCCGCTCCTTTCCTTTGCACGCAGCGCGGATTCGATTTCAACTGATACGTCCGCGCCGGCAATCCTGCCAACGCAATTCATGGCATTCCACGAGGAGGACAACATGGCCGCCATCGATCCGTTGACCGCTACCGGCGTCTTGCTGGCAACCGCCGCAACCGACGCGGTCTATGTGATGTTCACCTCCGCGGTGGTCGCACGCCGGCGCGTGCCGGCCGCGACATGGAGCAGTGTCTGGTACGTGCTCTCGTCCTATGCGGTGATCAGCTACACCGAAAACTGGCTCTACGTGGCATTCGCCGCCGTCGGCTCGTGGCTCGGCGCCTTCGCGACCATCACTTTCCTGCACCGCCCGCCCGGCGGCCCGCCGGTGGGCGCGGCGCCGAGCGATGTGGGACGGACTTAGCTGCGAGCAGTCCTGTACGAGCTGCCCTGCTGCGTTACCCGTTCCGATAGGTGTAGCTGTAGCCGTTCAGCGCCGGGGCGCCGCCGAGATGGGCGTAGAGAACCTTGGAGCCATCCGGAAAGAACCCTTTCTTGACGAGGTCCATCATGCCTTGCATGGACTTTCCCTCATAGACCGGGTCGGTGATCATCGCCTCGGTCCGCGCCGCGAAGCGGATCGCCTCGTTGGTCTCGTGGCTCGGCACGCCGTAAGCGGGATAGGCGTAGTCGCCGAGAATGACGATCTCGTCGTCGCGAACCGCGCGGCCGAGTTCGACCAGCTCCGCGGTGCGATCGACGATTTCACGGACCTGGGTCCGCGTCTGCGCAGGCGTGCCGGAGGCATCGATGCCGATCACGCGATCGGCGCGGTTGTCGGCCGCGAAGCCGACGATCATGCCCGCCTGGGTCGATCCGGTGACGACGCAGACGATGATATAGTCGAAGGTGATGCCCATCTGCGCTTCCTGGGCGCGGACTTCCTCGGCGAAACCAACATAGCCCAATCCGCCATACTTGTGCACCGACGCCCCGGCCGGGATTCCGTAAGGCTTGCCGCCGGAATCCTTCACGGACTGGATGGCGTCTTCCCAGCTCTTGCGGATGCCGATGTCGAATCCGTCGGGGACAATCCGGCTGTCGGCGCCCATCAATCGCGTCATCATGATGTTGCCGACCCGGTCATAGACGGCATCCTCGTGCGGGACCCAGCTCTCCTGCACCACGACGCACTTCATGCCGATCTTGGCCGCGGTGGCCGCGACCAGGCGGGTATGGTTGGACTGCACGCCGCCGATCGACACCAGCGTGTCGGCGTTGGACGCGATCGCATCGGGCACGATGTATTCGAGCTTGCGCAGCTTGTTGCCACCCATGGCGAGGCCGGAGTTGCAGTCGTCGCGCTTGGCGTAGATCTGCACCTTGCCGCCGAGCGCCTCGGTCATCCTTGGCAGGTGCTCGATGGGCGTGGGGCCATAGGTCAGCGGGTAGCGTTCGAACTTGTCGAGCCTGAGCATGTCGATCTCCGAGTCTTTGATGCAGACCCAGAAATAGCATATAGCTTATGGAAGGTGCTCTCTAAGTAACCGCAT
>NZ_JAQGJD010000371.1 GCF_028290785.1 Tardiphaga sp.
ACCGTCACCGCGCTGCCGGGGCTCTAGGCTCTCCCGCGCCGTTTTTATGATCATCCGGTCCCGGTTCCGCAGCGTCTTTCGCTTGGCAGGCGCCTGCCAAGCCGGATAGAAGACGGGTCCGAACTTAAGCCCTCAAACAAAAAAGCCCGGGAGAAGACACCATGAAATCGCTTGCAGCCGCGGTCGCGGCCACCATCGCTTTCGCCGCGTCCGGCAGCGCGGCGAACGCCCAGATCTCCGATGATGTCGTCAAGATCGGCGTGCTCACCGACATGTCGAGCCTCTATGCCGACGCGACCGGCAAGGGCTCGCTGGCCGCGGTCCAGATGGCGGTTGCCGATTACGGCGGCAAGGTGAAGGGCAAGCCGGTCGAGGTGATCTCCGCCGACCACCAGAACAAGCCCGACGTCGGCGTCGGCATCGCGCGCAACTGGTACGACAACGACAAGGTCGATGCGATCGTTGACGTGCCGACCTCATCGGTGGCGTTGCCGGTGTCGGCGCTGACCCGCGAAAAAAATCGGATCAACATCAACTCCGGCGGCGGCAGCTCCGATATCACCGGCATCGCCTGCTCGCCCAATACCGTGCACTGGACCTACGACACCTATGCGCTGTCCAACGTCGCCGGCAAAGCGATGGTCCAGCGCGGCGAAGATACATGGTTCTTCATCACCGCCGACTACGCTTTTGGCGCGGCGCTGGAGCGCGATGCGTCCAACATCGTCAAGGCGACCGGCGGCAAGGTGGTCGGCGGCGTCAAGCATCCGCTCAACTCGTCGGACTTCTCGTCGTTCCTGCTGCAGGCGCAGGCGTCCAAGGCCAAGGTGATCGCGCTGGCCAATGCCGGCGGTGACACCACCAACGCGCTGAAGCAGGCCGCCGAATTCGGAATCCTGAAGGGCGGGCAGAAGATGATCGCGCTGCTGCAGGAGATCACCGACACTCATTCGCTGGGCATCCAGGAAGCGCAGGGTCTGATTGCCACCGACGCATTCTACTGGGACATGAACGATGGCACCCGCGCGTTCTCGAAGCGCTTCAACGAAAAGGTCGGGCATATGCCGACCATGATCCAGGCAGGACTGTATTCGGCAACCATGCATTACCTGAAGGCGATCGATGCGATCGGCACCGACGAGGCGCCGAAGGTCATGGCGCAGATGAAGGCAACGCCGATTCACGACTTCTTCGCCAAGGACGGGAAGATTCGCGAGGACGGCCGAATGGTGCACGAGATGTATCTGTTCGAGGTCAAGAAGCCATCGGAGTCGAAGGGCGAATGGGACCTCTACAAATTGCTCGCCGAAGTACCCGGCGACGAGGCATTCCGCCCGCTCGACAAGGGCGGTTGCCCGCTGGTGAAGGGCAAGCCGTAACCGACGCGTGATATCGAAAAGACTCGTTTCTCGAATTTCTCGCGCAGCGCGCAGCATTCGGGGGAACGAGACAGCACAAAAAGCGCGCCCGGTTACCCGGACGCGCTTCTTTCGTTGCAGCGCCAGATTTCAGGCGTTAGTTCGTCGAATACTTGAACTCGGACATCGCCTTCAGCTGATCTTTGGTGGCGCTGATGACGGCGTGGTCCGGATACCAGGGATTCGGCTTCGACGCGGCGGGCGAAGCCGGTGCCGCACCAGTAGTGGCCGCTCCGGTCGTCATGCCGGTTGATGCACCCGGACGCGCGCCGGTCGCCGCACCGCCGGCCGCCGAGGTCGTTACCACCGGCTCGTTGACGAACTTGACCTTGTCGTACGCGACCGCAACGAGGTGCTCGCCGACGCCGAGGAAACCACCAACGCCGATTACCACGGCCTTGATATTTCCACCCTTGTCGGTCAGCAGATCGTTGATCGAACCAAGGCTTTCATTGGCGTCGTTGTACACGTTAACGCCGACCAACTTCGAGGCCCGCCAGTTACCGTTATAGGTGGAATCGGAAGCCGTTACCGGTGCTGCGGCGGGCGAAGTCGTCGTCGCGGCCGGGCTCTGCGCGAACGCTGTAGACGCCAACATCGCCGATCCCAACAGACCAGCCGTCATATATTTCTTCAGCATATGTTCCTCCTGTGCAAGGGGTTGCATCAGGGCAACGCAGCCATTTGAATGACGTTCCGATTCCGCATCGAAATCGTGCTCGGTTTTCGCCGCAATAGTGGGCAGTGCAGCAGATCCGTTGTTGCACTGGGCATGCCGCCGCCCGCCGGCCACCACCCGCTTTACGGAAGATGGTGGCCAGCCTGATCGCAGCGGTATCAGGTCTGATAATCGACAAGCAACGCTGAGAAGGACGCGGTGGTGCTGGACGCCGTCGAAGAGGTCCCGCTGGCGCTGTAGGAGGTCGAGGAGGCCGACAGCGACTCCTGCAGCGTGGCCAGGAACTTCTGCAGGATGTCGTTGGCGTCGGTAGTGCTGTCCGTGGACGAGGCGCCATCTGCCGACGTCGTATCGTCGGTCGGCGGCGGGCCGCCGTGGCCGCCATGATGGCCTTTAGCGCCGCCTGCACCACCGGGACCGCCGCTGGCGAAGGCCGACTGGAACACGCCCTGCAGTTCGGTGGCCTGATCCGATGTCAGCTTGCCGCTGGAAACCTGGGTGCTGATGAGGTCGTCGATCTTCGACTTGATGTCGTCGGCCGACGGTGGCGTGCCTTTGGTCTGGCTCGAACGGCCGGCGCTCAGCGACGCGTCGATATCGGTCAGCGCGGACGACAACGCGTCCTGATCGCCGGACGTCACTTTTCCTGACGCAATTTCGGCCTGCAGCTCCTGCTGCAGCTTTTGAAGGGGGGTCTGATAGGAGCTGCTGGAAGCAGCCGAGATCGAGCTCATGATAGTCTCCAAGGTGCTTGCGAGAGGCCTCACCTTGCGGTTAACGATGTTAACGAGGTCTTTTTATCGCCTTGCTGACATGTTGCGCTGTGTTGCGCTTGCCGCGCCAGCAACAACCTGAAACAAAAAACTTCAGCAGGCCTTCGCGATCCCGGTCAAAAGAGTCTCCATGGCATCATCTCCGAATATCCTGGTTGTCGAAGACGACCGCGAAACCCGTACGCTGATCGCAAAGTATCTGCGTACCAACTCCTGCAACGTCACCACCGCGGCCGACGGCCGCGAGATGGAGAAGGCGCTGGCCGATCACCGCGTCGATCTGCTGATCCTCGACGTCATGCTGCCCGGTGAGGATGGCCTCAGCCTGTGCCGCCGCGTGCGCGCGGAATCGCAATTGCCGATCATCATGCTGACCGCCCGCGGCGAGGACGTCGATCGCATTCTCGGCCTCGAAATGGGCGCCGACGACTACCTGCCGAAGCCGTTCAATCCGCGCGAACTGCTGGCACGCATCAACGCCGTGCTGCGCCGCCAGGCCTCGGCGCTGAATGCCAGCGCAACGCCGAGCGCCACCGCGCTGTCGTTCGCCGGCTGGCAGATCGATTTCCGCCTGCGCGAGCTGCGCAACCCGGCGGGCGCCCGCGTCGCCATGACCTCGGCCGAATTCGACCTGTTGCGCACGTTTTGCGAACGCCCCGGCCGGGTGCTGTCGCGCGACAGCCTGCTGGACCTGACTCAGGGCCGCAACGCCGGTTCGTTCGAGCGCAGCATCGACGTGCTGGTCAGCCGTATCCGTCGCAAGATCGAAGCCGATCCGCAGGACGCCACCTTGATCAAGACGGTGCGCTCCGGCGGCTACATGTTCACGCCCACCGTCGAAGCCGTCGCGACCGCCGCGACGAACTGACGAGGCCTGCGGCCATGAAGCTTCTCGACGTCGTCAACCTCAAGCGGATCAGCGGCCAGATCGCCGCGCTGGTGGTGGTTTCGATCGTCGCGATTCATCTCATCGTCACCGCAACCTTCATGCTGTTTCAGCCCGATCCGAACGATCAACGGTTCGATCGCGGCCACGGCGAGTTGGTGGCACTGGTCAAACTGCTTGGCACGACGCCCGCTGCGGAGCGGCCGGCGCTGCTGGCCAACATGGCGCACACCTTTCCGCAGTTCGATATCAAGGGCTTGCCCGCGGGCACGGCGACGACGCCCGATGACAGCCAGGAGTACCCACGACGCAGCCTGCGCCGCCTGTTCGGCGGCGCCAAGTTGCTCAGCATCGCCGGCGAATCCCGCGACCGTCTCGGCATCGCACTCCCGGATGGCGACACGCTGTCCGTCAATATCACGCCGGAGCGACGCAACGGACCATTCTGGGGCGGCCCGTGGTTCATCACACTGCTGTTCATCGTCATCAGCCTGACCCTGCTCGGCCTGTGGGCGGCGCGGGTGCTGTCGGCACCGCTGTCGTCGTTCGCCCAGGCCGCAGAGGACTTCAGCCTCAATGGCGCCGCCGAGCCGCTGCCGGAGCGCGGGCCGGAGGAAATCCGCTCGGTCGCGCGCGCGCTCAACCGGATGCGCGAGCGCATCACCGCGCTGATCGACGACCGCACCAGGATGCTGGCCGCCATCAGCCATGACCTGCGCACGCCGATCACCCGGCTGCGACTGCGCTCGGAATTCATCGAGGACGACGGTCATCGCCGCCACATGCTGCGCGACCTCGACCAGATGCGCTCGATGCTCGAGGCCGTGCTGTCGTTCCTGCGCAACGACCGCAAGCTCGAGGCGCTGACGCTGACCGACATCGCCACCACGCTGCAACTGATCGCCGACCAGTTCGCCGATGTCGGCCACACGGTCAGCTACGAAGGCCCGTCGCACGCGATGGCGATGGCGCGGCCCGACGACCTGCACCGCGCCATTACCAACCTCGTCGAGAACGCCGTGAAATTCGGCGGCGAGGCGAAGATTGGCCTGACCATGTCGGCAGGCGGCGCGGCCATCGATGTCGCCGACGATGGTCCCGGAATCTCCGACGCCCAGAAGAGCGCGATGCTGCAACCCTTCGTCCGTGGCGATGACGCCCGCAACATGGACCATGAGGCTGCCGGCTTCGGCCTCGGCCTGTCGATCGCCCGCGCGGTGGCGCTGGCCCATGGCGGCGAGCTGACGCTGAACGATCGGCAGCCCAACGGACTGATCGTGCGGATCACGCTACCCGCGCGAGACGCCGGTAAGGCGGCGGCGTGACCCCCGCTGCGTCTGCCACATAATGGAGTCATTTAAGCCTCATATGCGGATAATTGATTCGTCAGGGTTAGGGCCGTCGCAAGACCGATTCCGCTAGACGACCGTGACAAGGTTCGAGGCTCATCGATGCGAAGTGTGGTTGCCCTGGCGTGGCTCATCGCCATCATCTCCCTGCCCCAGTCGGCCTCCGCCCAGCAACGCGCCGACTACGAAGCCATGGTCGCCACCCATGCCCAGGCCAACGGCGTGCCGGAGGCGCTGGTGCATCGGGTCATCGTGCGCGAGAGCAAATATCATCCGGCGCTGATCGGCCGCGGCGGCACCATCGGCCTGATGCAGATCAAGCTCGCCACCGCCCGCGGCCTTGGCTACACCGGCACCGCCGAAGGGCTGCGCGATCCCAACACCAATCTCACTTACGCCGTGAAATACCTCGCCGGCGCGTTCCGTGCGGCGAATGGCGACCACAACCGCGCGGTGTCGTATTACGCCGGCGGTTATTATTATGCCGCCAAGCGGCAGCGCCATCGGCACGAGCCGCTGCTCGCCATCCCCCGCCTGGACGAGCTGACCAGCGCCAACGCCCAGGTTCCGCGGCCTTGATTTCCGGGGCAACGGCGCTCTGACGTCGTCATCCTGAGGTGCGAGCCTTTGGCGAGCCTCGAAGGAGCGGCCACGAGCGCTTGCGGCTCATCCTTCGAGGCCGTCGCAATGCGACGGCGCCTCAGGATGACGGCGGTGTATGTGGCGTCTGCTCCATCGAAACCGTGCAAATGCGCCTGCCCGCGTTGACACCTCGTCTCATGAGCTTACATTAGACCCGTTCCGAGGGGAGCTCCGACGAGGAGCTGAGATACCGCAAGCTGGCACTCTCGATCGAGAGAATCGCCGGACCGCGGTGACCCTTTGAACCTGATCCGGGTCATGCCGGCGAAGGGACAGGGATGTTACAGAGTACGCAACATGCGCGTGGGGAATCCCCCGTAGCCGTGATCGGCGCCGGCATTGCCGGCGCATGGCAGGCGTTGACCTTCGCCAAGGCGGGCCACGCCGTGACGTTGCACGAGCGTAGCGACAGCGCCATGACCGCGGCCACCAGCCACTGGGCCGGCGGCATGCTGGCGCCGTGGTGCGAGGCTGAGGTCTCGGAACCCGTGGTGTCGAGGCTTGGTGTACGCGCGCTCGACTTGTGGCGCGGGGAATTGCCCGATACGCCGTTCAATGGCTCGCTGGTGGTGGCGCATGCGCGCGACCGCGCCGACTATGAGCGGTTCGCCAGCATGACCTCCGGCCACACCCGGCTCGACGCGCAAAAACTGGCCGAGATCGAGCCGTCGCTCGAAGGCCGCTTTCGCGACGCGCTGTTCTATCCCGGCGAAGGCCATGTCGAGCCGCGGCTTGTGCTGCCGCAATTGCACGCGCGGATCAAAGCCGCAGGCGGCACGATCCATTACAACAGCGAGCGGCAGCCGGACGATCTCGACGGCACCGTGATCGATTGCCGCGGCCTCTTCGCGCGCGACCGGCAGCCACAACTGCGCGGCGTCAAGGGCGAGATCATCATCGTCGAGACCGACGAGGTGCAGCTATCGCGCCCGATCAGACTGATGCATCCGCGCTGGCCGCTCTATGTGATCCCGCGCGACGGCAACCGCTTCATGCTTGGCGCCACGTCCATCGAGAGCGAGGACCGCGGCGTCAGCGTGCGCTCCGCACTGGAACTGCTCGGCGCCGCCTATGCGGTGCACCCGGCGTTTGCCGAAGCGCGCATTCTCGAATTCGGCGCCGGGCTGCGGCCGGCGTTTCCCGACAACCTGCCGCGTATCGCTATCGACCAGAACCGTATCGCGGTGAACGGATTGTATCGCCACGGCTTCCTGCTGGCGCCGGCGCTGGCGGAGCTGACGCTGGCCTATGTGCAGCGCGGCGTGATCGACAATGAGGTGATGCAATGCGCGTGATCGTCAACGGCGAACACCGGGAGATCGAGGCATCGCATGTCGATGCGCTGCTGTCCGAACTGGAATATGAAGGCACGCACTTCGCCATCGCTTTGAATTTCGACGTGCTGCCGAAGAGCCTGTGGGCGCAGACGCCGCTGAAGAGCGGCGACGAGATCGAGATCATCACACCGCGGCAGGGAGGATAGTTCGTTGGTCGATTTTTACGGCAAGACCTTCTCCTCCCGCCTGCTGATCGGCTCGGCGCTGTATCCGTCGCCGGCGATCATGCAGGACGCGATCCGCGCCTCCGGCGCCGGCATCGTCACGGTATCGCTGCGGCGCGAATCCGCCGGCGGCAAGACCGGCGACGCGTTCTGGTCGCTGATAAGAGAGCTCGATGTCACCGTGCTGCCCAACACCGCCGGCTGCCGCAGCGTGCGCGAGGCGGTGACGACGGCAAAACTGGCGCGCGAACTGTTCGGCACGGCGTGGATCAAGCTCGAGGTGATCGCCGACAACGACACGCTGCAGCCGGATGTGGTGGGGCTGGTCGAAGCCGCAACCATCCTGATCAAGGATGGCTTTGAAGTGTTCCCCTATTGCACCGAGGACCTCAGCGTCGCGCTGCGGCTGGTCGATGCCGGCTGCAAGGTTGTGATGCCATGGGCGGCGCCGATCGGCAGCGCGCGCGGCATCACCAACCGCGATGCGCTGAAGCTGATGCGCGACCGGCTGCCGGATGTCACGCTGGTGGTCGATGCCGGCTTGGGCGCGCCGAGCCACGCCGCCGAAGCGCTCGAGCTGGGCTACGACGCCGTGCTGCTCAACACCGCAA
>NZ_JAQGJD010000032.1 GCF_028290785.1 Tardiphaga sp.
GCCGGCCGGTACGCAATCAGCCACGGGAAATCCAGACTGTGCAGACCGTTGTACAGCCAGCGGTAGGCGCGGCGGCCGGAATCGCTGCGGCCGACGAGGTCGCCGGTGACGGGGTCGAGGTGAAACCAGCTCTGCCCGTCGTCGTTGAAGCCGGCGCGCAGCACCGGCAGCACACGCTGGCCGTGGTGCGCGTACCAGTAGGAATCATAGCGATCGAGCCGCGCCTGCATCGACATCGCGGCCTGCGGCATCAGCGCGCGCGCCGCCTCGAAAATCTGCGTATCCGATAATGGCGCGGCGACGCCCGTCGCAGGATCGACGGCGGTTGGCACGCCGTCGCGTCCGGCCAGCAGCATGACGGGCCGGCCGCCGAGCCATACGAAGCGCGCTTCCACCGCGCCTGGCGACATCGCTGCAAATGACGCGGCAAAGCCCGGCGCCTCGTGGCCGGCGTAACGCTGGATCATCTCGCGCGATGGCTCGCGGGTGTCGAAAAGCCGGCCGGGATCCAGCGACATCCAGCCCGAGAAGATCCAGGTCAGCACGAACACGCCGGAGAACAGGCCGGTGACGTGATGCCACGCCATCCAGCCGCGATATGGCGTGATCGCGCCGCCGCTGTAGCGCTTGCGCAGGCGCACGCGCAGAATGCCGATCCAGATGCCTGACACCGCGACGATCATGCAGATGCCGGAAATCCACAGCACCACGCTGCGCCACAGCGCGCCGTCCTGGCGCAGAATGGTCGGATAGATCCAGTGCGGGATCGAGCCGAGCCAGTTCCAGATGCGCTCGGTCCGGTTGGTATCGAGCACGACTTCGCCGGAGCGTTCGGAGACATAGAGTTGCGTGCCGGCGGCGTCGCCGAGCGCGACCAGAAACAGCGGCCGCAGCGGATCGAAGCGCGAGACAACGCTCCACTGGTCGCGATCGACGGTGTCGAGCAGGCGCACGTCAGTCGCTGCGGGACTGCTGCGCGCCACGGCCAGCGCCTGCTGCGAGGTGATATGATCGATGGCGCGGCCATCGCGTGCGGAAATCGTCTGCCGTTTTCCGTCCCAGCCGATCAGCCGGTACACCGGCTCGTCATCCAGCATGGCGAGCCGCAGGTCGCGCGGAAAGCGCGTGGCGCCGGCTACGGCGAGCGCGCGATCCGGCGTCAGTTGCACGTTCCGCCACGTGATATCCGGCAAGGCGGCCAGCCGCTCTTTGGCGGAGAGGCCGGGAAAGGCGACATACATCATCACCACGCCGGACACGAACCACATGCCGAACAGCAGGCAGGTCACGATGCCGATCCAGCGGTGGCCGATATACAGCCACCGCCGGAGTGTGCGGGTCACTGCACGAGGCATCTTAGAACATTCTCTTTTTGAGATGACTTGAATCGCCCGCAGCCGTCATTGCGAGGAGCCCTTGCGACGAAGCAATCCAGACTGTGCGTGTGGCTCTCTGGATTGCTTCGCTCAGCGAAAGTCGCCTTCGGCGATTTTCGCTGGCTCGCAATGACGGGGGTGTGGGTCTGTTCATTCCAAAAATGCACCTAGAACTTCACATTGACCGCGAGCTGAGCTGTGCGCGGCAGGCCGAGCAGCCACTGGTTGGTGCCGCCCGACGTGGCATAGACTTCGTCCAGCAGATTGTAGACCCGGAACGACACCGTCGTATTGCGGTCGGCCTTCCATTGCACGCCAGCATTGATGACCTGGTAGGCAGGACGCACGAGCGTGTTGGCGTTGTCGGCATAGATGCGGCCGACGAATTGCACGCCCACATTGGCCGACCAATCCGGCGCAAAGGCCCAGGTGGCCCAGATGTTGGAGACGTTCTGCGGCACGTTGACCGGCACGTTGCCGGCGTAGTTCACCGCAACGCCGCCGACCGACTGTACGAAGTCATCATACTTCGCACGCAGGAATGCGGTATTGGCATCGATGCGCCAGCCATGGTCCAGCGCCAGACCGAGCGAAGCCTCGACGCCGCGTGACGACTGCTGGCCGATCTGCAGCGTGACCGTGGGTGCGTTGGGATCGCGCGCCAGCAGGTTGTTCTTGACGATTTCGTAGCCGGCCAGCGTCCACTCGCCGCGACCGCCCCAGAACGACTGCTTGACGCCGACCTCGATCTGCTTGCCGCTCGATAGTTCGAAATTGCGGTTTGCCGCCGACATCGTAATCAGATTGCCGACCGGATCGACCGCCACGGAATACTGGCCGTAGAAAGCAAGGTCCTTGACCGGCGTATAGACCGCGCCAGCGCGCCAACTGGTGGCGTGATAGGATTTCTCGTAGCTGTTGCCGGGCGTGACATAGTCGGTGCGATTGATGGTCGGCTCGTCCTGCCGGATGCCTGCTGTCAGCGACAACTGCTCCGTCACCGACAGGCGATTCTCGGCAAACAGACCGTATTGATTGGTGGCGCTGCCGAAGCCCGGTACCGTCTGGGTCGTTGTCGCCGCGAAGGAGCCGGGGAAAAAGTCGGTGAGCGGCACCGACGACGCGCCGCCATAGGGCGAGTTGTTGGTGTGCTTGAAGTCGATCTGGTTGACGTCGAAGCCGGCAACAAATTCGTTGGCCATGCCGAGGATATGGCCGCGGAACGTGGCGTCGAAGCGGTCGCCGATCTGCTGCTGGTCGTGGAAGATCTCGATATAGTCGCTGCGATTGATGCGGCCCGTCGCGGCGCTGTAGTTGTAGGTCTCGGCGTCTTTCCAGTGCCGCTGGCTGTTCAGGTAATACAGGCTGTTGCGCAGCGTCATGCTGTCCGTCACCTGCCACTCGGTCTTCACCTGATTCCAGCTATCCTGATAGCGGATGCTGCTGTCGCCGACATTGTAATTCCTGAAACGCAGGGACTCATCGAGCTTGCCATTGATTAGCGGCGTGCCGAAATAGCGCGACGGGCTGCGATCGCCGTAGTCCGTGGACAGCGTCCAGGTGATGTCCTCGGTCTGTTTGATTTGAACCGCGGCATGCACTTCGACATTGGACGTGGTGTCGCGATCGACCCAGCCGTCCGACATGTTGCCGGTGGCGGTGATGCGATAGGCGACGTCCTTGTTGATCGGGCCGCCGCTATCCACCGCGATGCGCCGGGTCATGTTGCTGTCGAGCGAGATTTCGGCCTGGTTGCGCGGAACCCAGGTCGGCAATTTCGAGATGACGTTGATCGCGCCGCCGATCGCGCCTTCGCCATACATCACCGATGCCGGGCCGCGCAGCACTTCGACGCGCTCGGCAGACCAGGTGTCGTAGGGAAAAGTCAGCGTGCCGGAGCCGACATAGAGCCTGGTGCCATCATACAGCGTCATCACGGTGCCGTTGCCGGTGAAGCCGCGGGTGTTGAAAGCGATGCTGCCATTGCCGGGCGCCGGGCTGGCGGTGAATCCGGTGGCATTCTGCGTGACGGCATCGACCAGGTTCTGCTGGCCGCGTTCAGCCATGGTCTCGGCCGAAATCACCTCGACGCTGCCGGGCGTCTGCAATCGCGTCAGATTGAGCCGGCTGCCGGTGGAAGTGGTGCCGGTGAGGTTGAGCGTCGGCGCGGCGAAGCCGGCCGGCGACGCCACCGGCGCGCCGGTGGCCGCGACGGCGCGCGACCGGGACCGGATGCCGCGTGAAGCGCTGCTGCTGTTGGCCGCGCGGCGCTTGGCGGCGGTGGCCGTCGGCGACTGCACCACCACGGGATCGAGCGACTGGCTTGGCTTCGACGCGCTCTGCGTCCAGCCGTCGGCGGGCCAGAGCAAAGCGGAGAGAGCGACGGAATACAGGAAGGGACGGCGCCGCTTTGACGCGGAAGGGAGAACGGGATTCATCTGTGGCTCGCGGTTACGTGGCACGTCACCGCGAACGAGGTCTCCCCGAAGCCCTAACGGGATACGGCTCGACACCCACCAGGACACCCCGCCCAATGTGCTCGCGTGTGACCACGACTGGCGGCAGGTCTCCTGGCTCGCGGGTCAATGCCCTTCGCCGCCTTCCCAGGCACGAATGCCCAGTGGCTCTTGGCGAAAGGCTCGCCGCTTACAGTTGCGGGGGCAGCCGCGGAATCGGGATCGTTCGAAAAGAACTCTCCCTCACCGCATTCCCTTTTGATCCCCGAGGGGAACCGTCGCGTTCACGTTAGTGTGAGAGTTCCAGATGTGTCAACGGAGTCGTCATTGCGAGGTCAGGGAAAGCCAATTGGCTTTCCCCTTAGCGAAGCGACGCGGCAATCCAGAGCCACGCGCTCGGCAAGAACTGGATTGCTTCGTCGCAAGGGCTCCTCGCAATGACAGCACGCCTGCGACCGGCTGTCACAGCCGCGTCAAGCAAACTCCCTAGAGCCATTCTCATCCGAACAACACCGCAGGGACGCTTCCATGGCCATCCAGTTTTCTCGTCGCCGCTTTCTTTCCACGGCGGCCATGACCGGCGCCGGTGTGCTGGCGATGCCCTATCTCAGCCGCGCCGCCGACCGGCCGATGGTCTCGCATGGCGTGCAGTCCGGCGACATCGGCGTCGACGGCGGCATGGTGTGGTCGCGCGCCGACCGTGCGTCGCAGATGATGGTCGAAGTCTCCACCACGGAATCATTCAAGAACGCCCGCGCGCTGCCGCCGATCTATGCGCTGCCCGAAAGCGATTTCACCGCCAAGCTGCTGATCGACAACCTGCCCGCCGGGCAGGACATCTTCTACCGCGTGAAATTCCGCGACCTCGCGCACACCGACATTGTCGGCGAGCCGGTGGTCGGCCGCTTCCGCACCGCGCCGGCCGATCGCCGCGACGTCAGTTTCGTCTGGGGTGGCGATGTGGCGGGGCAGGGCTACGGCATCAACGCCGAGGATGGCGGCATGAAAACCTTCGCCACCATGCGCACGCACAATCCGGATTTCCTGATCCATTCCGGCGACACGATCTACGCCGATGGTGTCATCGCGGCGGAGACCAAGCTGCCCGACGGCAAGGTCTGGAAGAACACCACCATCGTTCCGGAAAAGGCCAAGGTCGCCGAGACGCTGGAAGAATTCCGCGCCGCGCACAAATACAATTTCCTCGACGAGCACGTGCGTGCCTTCAACGCCGCGGTGCCGATCTTCGGGCAGTGGGACGACCACGAGGTCACCAACAACTGGTCGCTGTCGAAGCAGTTGCCGGCGACCTACAAGGAACGCGACATCACGCTGCTGGCCGCGCGCGGCGCGCAGGCGTTTCGCGAAATGTATCCGATCCGGTCGAATCCCAATGAGCCCGGCCGGATCTACCGCACCATAAATTACGGCCCGCATCTCGACGTCTTCATGCTCGACGAGCGCAGCTACCGCGGTCCGAACGGCGCCAATCTGCAGGAGAAATACGGTCCCGACGCGTATTTCATCGGCCCGGACCAGATGGCCTGGCTGAAGCGCGCACTGCTGGCCTCGAAGGCGACCTGGAAAGTGATCGCCTCCGACATGCCGATCAGCATCGTCGTCGAGAACGACGCAACCACTCACACCGGCTCCGAAGCGATCGCGCAAGGTGACGGCCCGGCGCGCGGCCGCGAGCTGGAGATCGCCGACATCCTGCGCTTCATCAAGTCGGCCGGCATCGTCAACACGGTGTGGCTGACCGCCGACGTGCACTACACCGCCGCGCATTACTACAATCCCGACAAGGCGCAGTTTCAGGATTTCGAGCCGTTCTGGGAATTCGTCTCCGGCCCGTTCCATGCCGGCACCTTCGGTCCGGGGGCGATGGACAATACCTTCGGGCCCGAAGTGAAATTCGTGAAAGCGCCGGGCGCCGACAACCAGAACCTGCCGCCCTCGGCCGGCATGCAGTTCTTCGGCCATGTGCAGATCGACGGCAAATCCGGCCAGATGACCGTCACCCTGCGCGACCGCGCCGACGTGGCGCTGTGGTCGACCACACTGGATCCGAAGCTGGGGTAAATGGCATTCCGGGGCGGGAGCCGCGAGAGCGGCGCGCGAACCCGGAATCCGGAGATGGCCTCGCGCTGAACATCCGGAGATTCCGGGCCTGCCTCACCCGGCTACGCCGTCTGCTGCATCCCGGAATGACAGTGAGGGTCTTACTCCCGAAAATGGTGCCATATAACCGCCCTTCCTCGTCCAAAAACATGGCTGCACCGCCTTCTCAGGCTCAGGAAATCATTGTTTTTCGCGGAATTCCCCCTATATTGCGCCGCAACGCGTCCGAGTACCCGGCCCCTTCTGGCCGGGTTTGCTTTTGGAGGGA
>NZ_JAQGJD010000047.1 GCF_028290785.1 Tardiphaga sp.
TGCGCCCGCCCTCATCATAGAGCGAAAGCGTGATACCCGAGAGATAGATCAGGTCATAAGCCAACAAGGCGTCGAGGATGGCCGGCGTTTCCGGCAGCGACAGAAGCAGGCGCGCTGCTGAATTTTCCCGCCAGTAGTAGAAGCGACGCTCCCCGTTGGTGCCGGTCTTGATGATGTACAGGCCGGGCAGCTTTCCCGGCACCCGGACGACATGACGGGTGCCGATCCCCTCGGCCTGCCAACCGGCGACCATCTCATCGCTCCATGGATCATCGCCCAGCGCCGAAATATAATCGACGGACAATCCAAGTCGAGCGCAGTAAATCGCCGTATTGAGCGTATCCCCGCCATAGCCGAGCGCGTGATGGTCGGGGAGCGCCTGCGTCAGCTCCATCATGCACTCGCCGATACAGGCGATTCTTGAAACATCCGGCACAGCGTGAATCCCATTTGAAAGCGATGGGCGCCACCAGCTCCCACCTTTGAAGAACGTCTATCCGCTTGCCGGCGTAAACGGTTCGACACGCCGCCGCTAATTCTGCGAGATCATACTTCCAGAATGGCCTTGATCACACCCGCTTCGGGACGCAGCCAGTCCTTGAACAGCGAGGCGCCGTCCGACAGTGGGCCGCGATGGGTATTGAGCGCCCGCGTCGGGACTTTTCCCGCATCCATCTGGCGAACCACCTCGGCGAAATCGTCCGGCTGCGCATTGCGGCTGGCGAACAGCGTGGTTTCCCGCTTGTGAAATTCGGGATCCGAAAAGGTGATCTCGGTGGGAACGACGCTCACCAGAACGTAGCGCCCGCCATGAGCGACAAAACCGAAGCCGCGCTGCATGGCGCTGGCATTTCCGGTGGCGTCGATCACGACATCGAAGAAGTCGCCGCCCGTCAGGCGCTTTGCCTCGGCCTCAGCGTCGGCATCGGCCATCAGCTGGTGGTCGGCACCGAGCGCGTCGCTGGCGAAAGCAAGGCGGTTTTCGCGCGTGTCCATGACGGTGACGTTGGCGCCACGTGCCTTGGCAAAGATGATCGCCGACATGCCGATGGGACCCGACCCGACGACCAGGACGCGGTCCTGCGCGGAGATGCCGCCGCGCTTCACGCCATGCGCGCCGATGGCCAGGAACTCGATCATCGCGGCATCGTCGAGCGATGCATTGCCGGCGGGGATCACATTGCTGGCAGGAGCGGCCAAAAATTCCGCCATGCCGCCGTCGCGATGCACGCCCAGCACGGCGATGTTCTGGCACGCATTGGTAAAGCCGCGCCGACAACCGATGCATTTGCCGCACGACAGATAGGGCACGATGTAGACATTCTGCCCGTGGGTCAGGCCGCTTCCCGCGGGCGCGCTCTCCACCGTGCCGGACAGCTCATGGCCCATGACGCGCGGATACTGCAGAAACGGATGCTTGCCCTGGAAGATATGAAAATCGGTGCCGCAAATGCCGACCCGGCGGATTCGCACCAGAACCTCCCCGTCGCCCGGAACGGGAATCGGGCGCTCCACGATAGACAACCGGCCCGGCTCGTCGCAGATCAAGGCTTTCATTCGCTCGGTCTTTCTCATCCAGATAAAGGGCGGCCCGGTGCAAGCCCGGGCCGCAAAGGAAAGTTACTTCAAACGAAAGTTACTTCGGCATGTCCGTCGGCAGCTCGGCGCCGTTGTACTTGGCGTAGATCGCACGGAGTTTGCCGTTGGCGAGGTTCTTCTCGATCCAGTCGTTCAGTACCTGCCTCAGCGCATCATCGCCTTTGCGGACGCCGATGGCGTAGGGATTGGTCTTGAGCACCAGCTTGACCTCCAGCGGGTCATTCTTGCGCCGCTCGTTCACCGTCGCCATCACCTGCGTGGACGATGCCATGACGTTCACCTGCCCGGAAATCAGCGCCGTGTTCAGCGTGGCGTCATCTTCGTAGCGCACGATTTCTGCGCCCTTTGCCTGATCCGTCGCTTCCTTGTCGTTGGTGGAGCCGCGGGTCGTGCCCAGCCGCATCCCTGACAAACTGGCGATGTCCTTGATATCGATCTTCTTGGGTGCGGCGACCACGACCTGGATCACGCCGTACGGGATGGAGAAGTCGATGACCTTCTTGCGTTCCTCGTTGACGCTGAATGACGCCATGACGAGATCCGCCTTGCCGGTCAGCAAAAACGGCACCCGGTTCGGGCTCGTCACCTGAACGATCTCGAGCGGCAGCCCAAGATCCGCGGCGAGCAGCCTGGCGCTTTCGACGTCCGAGCCGACCGGCTGCATCTTGGCATCGAACATGCCGAAAGGAGGGGAGCCGAGATCCAGCGCGACAATGACCTTGCCGCGCTTCTTGATATCATCCAGCGTGTCGGCCCAGGCGGGGATAGAGAAGCTGGCGAGCAGAGCCATGCCAACAACGAGTCCGGCGGTGCCTGCGAGAAAACGTCTTCTGATCATATGTTTCATCCCTTTTTGTGGTTCGAATTGCTTGGTCCGGCGTCCACCTAGACGGATGCCGAGGCCTGATCGCTGGAAACCCCGCCAACAAAGTTGCGGAGCTCAGGCGTCTTGGGCTGATCGAGCATTTCGCCCGATCCGGTTTCCCAGACTTTGCCCTGATGCATATAGATGATCTTGGAAGCAACCTTTCGCGCGAACGCCATTTCATGCGTCACGAGAATCATCGTCATGCCGCCGCGCGCCAGGTCTTCCATGACCCTCAGCACTTCGCCGGTCAGCTGCGGGTCGAGGGCGGAGGTCACCTCATCGAACAGCATCAGCTTCGGGCTCATGGCGAGCGAGCGGGCGATCGCCACGCGCTGCTGCTGCCCGCCTGACAGCTGCTCCGGGTAGTTCTCTGCCTTGGCCTCCATGCCGACGCGGGCGAGTACCTCGCGGGCGAGTTCGCGGGCTTCCTTCTTGGGCACCGACTTCACGCTGACGGGCGCCAGCATGATGTTCTGTTCGACAGTCAGGTGCGGAAACAGGTTGTAGCTCTGGAACACGATCCCGACGTCGAGATGCAAGGCACGGCGATTGAGACCGGCATCATGCAAGGCATGGCCACAAACATCGATCGTCCCCTGCTGGATCGTCTCCAGCGCGTTGATGCAGCGCAGGACGGTCGACTTGCCGGAGCCGGATTGACCGATGATGGCGGCGACCTCGCCGCGTCCGACGTCGAATGATACGCCGTCGAGCACCTTGAGCGCGCCGAACTGCTTATGGACGTTTGAAAGACTAACGACGGCCGACATTGAGCTTCCTTTCCAGTCTCCGGCTCCAGGTCGAGAGCGGGAAGCAAATAGCGAAGTAAATAAGCGCCACGATCATGAAGACCGTAAACGGCTCATAGATGGAGTTGTTGATGAGCTTGCCGGCCTGGGCCAATTCGACGAAGCCGACGACAGACGCGAGCGAGGTGTTTTTGACGATCTGCACCAGGAAGCCGACGGTGGGTGCCGTGGCGATACGCGCGGCCTGAGGCAGGATGACTTTCACCATGCGTTGCCACGGCGTGAGTGCAAGACACTCCGCCGCCTGCCATTGGGTTTTCGGCACGGATTCGATGCAGCCGCGCCAGATCTCGGCGAGAAATCCCGAGGAATAGACGATGAGCCCCGCACAGGCCGCGAACAGCGCCGGCAGGTTGTTGAAGCCGAGCAGCGAGATCCCGAAATAGATGACGAACAACAGAATGAGCAGCGGCGTTCCTTGAACGAGCTGAATGTAAATCATCGCGGCAATCCGCAGCAAACGCAGGTCGGAGATGCGGGCAAGCGCGACGACGAAGCCGACCAGGCCTCCGCCGACAAAGGCAGCGATCGACAGGCCGATCGTCCATTGCGCGGCTACAAGAAGAAACTCGAGATGAACAAGGCTGAATGTGGGCATGGACTTTCCTAGATCGCCGTGCCGAGCTTGCGCCGACGCACGAAGACAGCCAATCCGAACAGCCACAGGCAGACCCGAACGACGAAGGACAGCAGCAAATAGAGAACGCCGGTCACGATGTAGGTCTCGAATGCGCGAAACGTGTCGGACTGGATGCGGTTCGCGACGGCCGTCAGTTCTTCCGCCGAGATCTGCGAGGTGATGGAGGATGCCAGCATCAGCAGAACATACTGGCTGGTGATTGCCGGGTAGACGCGCTCGATCGCCGGACGCAGGACGACATGCCAGTAGGTCTGGAAGCGAGACAGCCCCAGACAGTCTGCGGCCTCGATTTGCGACTTGTGGACGGACTCGATACCTGCGCGCACGATCTCGCACGTGTAAGCGCCAACATTAACGACGAGAGCAATGACCGCGGCCATATTGGCCGACACATGCACGCCGAGGGTGGCGATACCGAAATAGATGATGAAGACCTGCACCAGCAGCGGTGTGTTGCGGATCGCCTCGACATAGATGGCGACGAGCCACTTCACCCCACGCGAGCCGTCGGCGCGACCGATGGCGCACAGCGTGCCAAGAACAAATCCCAGCACCGTCGAGACGGCGGACAACTGCACGGTCAGCCAGATGCCGCGGGCGAATTCTCGCCAATACGGCAGCAGCGCCGCGAAATCAAAATGATAGGTCATGCCGTTCTACTTCATTTCAAGCTTGGAGCGCGGTTACCGCGCTTTGAAAGCATCGAGCTTTGGCGTTGCAGGCGCGTGCCCGCGCTCGGCAATCCATTTCAGGAATGCAACGATACGCCGATCCACCTTCACGGCATGGTTCTGTGCAATATCGGAGATGCGATGGTCAAGGAACGGATTCCGAAAACGATCGAGCGTGGTTGCAATATACCCACGGGCTTCCGCTTCCATGCCTTGGACGGCGAACCCAGGCAGCACTTCATGCTGCAGGATATGATCGAGCCGTTCAGCCACGGCGGCATCTGACAGGATTTCACGCACGGTCTCATTCGGTGAGCGGCCTTCGGACAACCAGATATCGGCGAGTACGGTGTGGCCGAGATTAAGGATATGAAGCTTGAGCCGCTCGAACGATTCGAGTTCGTCGGCCAGAACAATGGCCGGGTGGACGCAAGGCGCGGAAAGGCCCCTGTCACGCTTGATCGCCCAGAGCGCATAGGGTTCAGCGATCGCGCCGATCGGCTCCAGCGGCTGCGATACGATGCGATCCACCAGCGTTTCGGCGAAGATGATTTCCTTCGCGATCCATTCGGCGAAGGCCGAGGGCGCGCCGGCGTCGGCCGCCAGCGCCAGCACCTTGTCTTCGAGGATGCGGCCATTGCGATGAACGAGTTCGCACGGCAGGACGGTCAACGGGCGCGCGCCGTCGCGCCAGCGTCGGTGCAGCAACGCGGTCAGTTTGCCGGGGAAAGATTCCGGCACCTCGCCGGACAGTAAAGCAACTCCGCGGTCGCCGTCTGCGATCTCGTAACCGGTATCGCCCATGTTCGAGACGACGAAGTCCGCCTCCGTGGCGAAGCAGTCGGACAAATCGTCCCAATCGCGCACCGCGGACAGGCCACGATCCACACTGAGGACATCCACGCGTCGGTCGATCTTGACGCCATTTTCGATGCCGCGGATCAAGACGGGATAGCCTTCGGGCCGGCCGAATGCCTCGACGCGCCCGGCCCGGCCGGTCGAATTGGATGCCTGCACCACGGCGATCGGCCCGACGTCCTCGCCGGACACGCGCGCCTCGTGGACGAAGACACCGACATGGGCCTGGAGGAAGCGGCTCGTCCCAAACTGGATGATTCGACCGGTCACGCGGCCACTGCCGCCGGACAATCGGAGCCACCTTCAGCAATTGCGCTCACGAATGGTGCGGGAACCGTCGTCATCTGTCTCCTCCGGCGCATTTTTTGTGACGCCATAGAGTTTGAGGGCTGGCTCTTCGTCAAATTGTTTTTTATCTTTAAAAAACTGAAAGCGTCGAAGTGCTTTTTTGCTACTGAGGATTGACCGCAATGAAGAGCAACGCCGTCTTCAAACGCGCCCACAACCGCTGCTTGAACATGCTCGCGAAGCACGAACCTGGCTCGCATCTCCGCTCGGAACTCGATCTGGCGCTGGATCTCCATGTCAGTCGCACGACCGTCCGTGCCGTGCTGTCATCCCTCACCGACGCCGGCATCATCGATCGTGACGGTAGCCGCCGGCATCTGGCGCGCCCGCCGACGGCCGAAGACTACTTTCCCGAAGCGCAAACGGAATCGGTGGGTGACGTCGTCGGGCGCCGCTTCATGGAGTGGATCCTGCAGGGCGATTGCCGGCCGGGCGAACTGATCAATTGCGCCGAACTCGCCCGCCAATTTTCAACATCGACATCCGCCATCCGCGAGCATCTGACGCACTTCAATCACTTCGGCCTGTTGGAGCGTCGTCCCAACAGCGCCTGGGTCTTCAAGGGTATCACGGCCGATTTCGCGATGGAGATCTACGAGATCCGGGAGATGTTCGAGCTTCGCTCCGCGCATCGTTTCGCCGAACTGCCGCCCGATGCCGCGGCGTGGGCCGAACTGAACCTGATCGAGCAGCAGCACCACAATCTACTGGAAGACATCGACGAACGATACTCCGAGTTCTCGCGGCTCGACGAGCGGCTTCATCGCCTGGTCCATGACGCCTCGCAAAACCGCTTCGTTCAGAATTTCTACGACGTGATCTCGATGATCTTTCACTACCACTATCAGTGGGACAAGGTCGACGAGAAGGAGCGCAACTATGTCGCCCTGCATGAGCACATCGCTTATATCAGAGCATTGCGCAGCCGCGATCTCGACGCCATCGACGAAAAATGCCGGACCCATCTGCAGACGGCACGCAAGACGCTTCTGAAATCGATCGACAGTTTGCGCCAGCCCGCAAATTGATGCGATCTATCCTGAATGAGAACTCTCAAATGAGCACGCCACGAACGCTCCGTTTATCGGCCGACGACAACGTGATCGTCGCCGTCGATCAAATCCTTCTCGGCACCGGTCTTGATAATCTGGTCGCGCAGCAGCGGATACCGCGCGGTCACAAGATGGCGACGGCTGCCATTCGCCAGGGCGAGCCGATCCGGAAGTGCGGCCAGATCATCGGCTTCGCATCGAAGGACGTAGCCCCAGGCGATTGGGTGCACGAGCACAACGTCGTCATGCATGACTTCGCGCGCGACTATCAGTTCGCCGAGGGAGCCAGAGGCGAAGATATCCTGCCGCCGGAGCTGCGCGCGACCTTTGAAGGTTACGTGCGACCGAACGGAAAAACCGGAACGCGAAACTATATCGGCATCCTGACCTCCGTGAACTGTTCGGCCACGACGGCGAAATTCATTGCCGAAGAGGTCAATCGGTCCGGGCTGCTCGATGACTATCCCGAGATCGATGGCGCGGTGGCGTTCGTACATGGCACCGGATGCGGCATGGCCTCCCATGGCGAAGGCTTTGACCTGCTGCGCCGAACCCAATGGGGCTACGCGACCCACCCCAACCTCGGCGCCGCGCTCATGGTTGGCCTTGGCTGCGAGGTCTTTCAGATCGATCGCATGAAGGAGGAATATGGCCTGGTGGAAGGCGATCACTTCCAGACCATGACGATCCAGGCCTCTGGCGGAACCAAAAAGGCCATAGATCAGGGCGTCGAACGCATCAAGGCCATCTTGCCCGTTGCGGCGCGCGCCAAGCGCGAGACCCGTCCCGCGTCCGAAATCGTCCTCGCGCTGCAATGCGGCGGATCAGACGGATATTCGGGCATTACAGCCAATCCCGCGCTCGGAGCTGCCGTCGACCAGCTGGTCAGGCACGGCGGGACGGCGGTGCTGGCTGAAACCCCGGAAATCTATGGTGCCGAGCACCTGCTGACGCGGCGTGCGGTCAACCGCGCTGTCGGAGAGAAACTCATCGAGCGGATTCGCTGGTGGGAAGAATACGCCGCCCGCAACGGCGGCCAGATGAACAACAATCCCTCGCCTGGCAACAAGGCCGGCGGGCTCACGACCATTCTGGAGAAGTCGCTGGGCGCTGCCGCCAAGAGCGGCACGACCGCGCTGCGCGCCATTTACGAATACGCCGAGCCGATCAAGGAGAGCGGCTTCGTGTTCATGGATACTCCCGGTTACGATCCGGTCGGCGCAACCGGCCAGGTGGCCGGCGGCTGCAACGTGATGTGCTTCACCACCGGGCGCGGCTCGGCCTTTGGCTGCAAGCCGACTCCCTCGATCAAGCTCGCCACGAACAGCGAGATGTATCGGAACATGGCTGACGATATGGACATCAATTGCGGCGATGTGCTCGATGGAATATCGATCGAGGCAAAAGGACAGGAAATTCTCGATCAGGTTCTGCGCGTCGCATCCGGCGCTCATACCAAATCGGAAGACCTGGGCTATGGCGATCTCGAATTCGTGCCATGGCAAATCGGCGCCGTGATGTAACGCGCGCGCGTCGCGCTGAACGACGGAATGATAATTTCGTCGGCGCCTGAGCCGGTGAAGTCGGCCATGGTCAGCCTCGCTATTTGTGGATCCATTGCCAGGTTCGGAGATAGCGGTCGTCGTTTGGAAACGCCTCGTACAATCGAAGGACCCCCGATTGTCAGATGGTGATGCGCGTCAGCGCAACGCGGTGCGTTACGACCACCAATACGCATTGACCCACTCTTGCTCGTCAATCAAGTCAGCCCAGGCGGCGGCGATTACGGAAAGCGCCGCTGCGGTGAGAGGATCAGTATCGACGTCAGTTTTTGCGATGGCGACCGCCGTCACCGGACATGGCACACATCCTTGCAGGATCTCGGTGTCATCCATGGGACCACACGCCGACTATTCTTGCGTTTCAATTTGCTTGCGCGCGGCTCTTAGAGAGCTGCGTCGCTTTGAGTTGAGCGCGAGCCTGTAAGGCTTGCGCTTCCCTGAGAATGTTCTGTTGCCTTGGCCCCTCAGGCGTAATCGCAGCTTCTTGTAATTTAATCGTCGCCATTTCAAAAAGTTCAGCGGCGGTCAGATAGGTGGTTGGTCTGTACTGACGTTCCATATCCAGCACTCCGGAAGCCTTTGATACTATTGTAATCGGCGGGAACCGTCTGTCGGCTCGACGACATAGACGAGCCCTTTCCATGGCACTAAAATGAGTTACTCCGACACGAGTAGCTGATCAGCAGTAACTACTTGAAATTGATTGCAATAGCCCGATGCTATCTTAGGCCGTCTGGACATAACTGCTGACAGTGTGGGGCGGTCGGCCGAAGTCGATACGACGCGATGGCGAATCCAAGCGGGTTATTGTCGGCGACAAAATTATACAATCAAATGATAAGAGCTCTTTTGGTATCGAGACCTGAGCGATCACAAGAACTCGCGCAGCCGGATCAGCTCTTGAGCGTCTTCCGCGGACAAGACGGGGGCAAAGCGGGCCCCTGCGGTTCTGTGTTAATTTCGTAAAGCCGGCGCGCAGATGCGGGCTTTTCGCATAGTCGCTGTATGCACTGGTCCAAAGTGCCCTCGAAGACGAGGTACGAGCTCGCGCCCGAATTCAGAATGCGTTCGCTTCTCGCTGTGAGATTGGCCTCAGACCAAGTGGCGGCGCCTGAACGGATAGCCGCGAACGAGATAGCCGTCTCAGCAGACCCTCCGCGATTAGGAGGGTGCAAGTTCCGGTCTATTTTGCGTTCAGCCTTCGAAGCGTTTTATCATACACGCGCGCCACATTACACCATTTCGCTCCTCTCTGAGGAGCCCTGTTGAGTCCAAACGCAAGGTGGCATTAGTGTAAGGCCGGGTCTGCCGGGCCGCTCAGCCGAGAGCTTCTGGACCGATCGGCGATCGACCGAGTGCTGGAGCGAAGTGTGGGGATACTGGGTATGCCTGATAAGAACGGTGAGAGCTCACCAGCGAACCCCCGATTCTCCGTGCTACGCGAACACCATTTCTTTTGCGA
>NZ_JAQGJD010000056.1 GCF_028290785.1 Tardiphaga sp.
CAGAACAGCCGGTTGACATAGGTCAGCCGGCCCTTCAGGTCGGTTTTCGAGACGATCAGTTCGGAAGCCGGAAAGAACACCTCACGGCCGCTTGGCTTGATGGAATGGGACATCGTTGACCTGTCGGAGAAGCTGATCGGAAGTGCGTTTCAGTGGTATTAGTAAACCCGGCTGAATTTTGCGTTAAGGTTTTGTCCACCATGCATAGATCGGCGGCCGGCCCGCAGCCGCATGCGGCAGTGCGAGACCGCGTGGTTGCCCGGATCGGGCGTCCCGTGCCATGACCTCGATCAAATCGAGGGGGAAACATCATGACCGTGCTCATCGCCGGCGGCGGCATCGGCGGATTGACGCTGGCGCTCAGCCTGCACCAGATCGGCGTGCCGTGCCGCGTGTTCGAAACCGTCTCGGCGCTGAAGCCGCTCGGCGTCGGAATCAATGTGCTGCCGCACGCGGTGCGCGAGCTGATCGAGCTCGGCCTGCTCGACCGGCTCGATGGCATCGGCGTCCGCACCAGGGAACTGGCGTTCTTCTCCAAACACGGCAAGCCGATCTGGAGCGAACCGCGGGGGCTGGAGGCCGGCTACCGCTGGCCGCAGTTCTCGGTGCATCGCGGCAAACTGCAGCAGATATTGCTGGACGCCGTCATCGAGCGGCTCGGCCCTGACAACGTGTTGACCAGTCACCATCTGACTGGCTGGTCGGAAACGCCGGATGGGATCCGCGCCGACTTCGTCGATAAGGCCACCGGCGCGGCCCAGCTCAGCCATGACGGCACGCTGCTGATCGCCGCCGACGGCATCCATTCCGCGATCCGCGAACGGCTGTATCCGCAGGAAGGCGCACCGCTGTGGAACGGCCGCATCCTGTGGCGCGGCATCACGCCGAGCGATGCTTTCCTAAGCGGCCGCACCATGATCATGGCCGGCCACGAGGTGCTGAAATTCGTCTGCTATCCGATTTCGGATCAGCCCGATGCCGACGGCCAATTCCTGATCAACTGGGTCGCCGAACGGCACATGCCGCCGACCTATCAATGGCGTCGTGAGGACTACAACCGCACCGCCAGGCTCGACGAATTCCTGCCGTGGTTCGCCGACTGGCAGTTCGACTGGCTCGACGTGCCCGCCCTGATCCGGGATTGCCCGCATTCCTACGAATACCCGCTGGTCGATCGCGACCCCGTTTCGCAATGGACCTTCGGCCGCGTGACGCTGATGGGCGACGCCGCGCATCCGATGTATCCGATCGGTTCCAACGGCGCCTCGCAGGCGATCCTCGACGCCCGCGTGCTGACGCGCGAAATTCTCAGGTTCGGCGAGGTGCCCGCCGCGCTGCACGCCTATGAGGCCGAGCGTCGTCCCGCCACCACCGATCTGGTGATGCTGAACCGCCGCAACGGTCCGGAACAGGTGATGCAGATCGTCGAGGAACGCGCCCCGGAGGGGTTCGACGTCGTCACCGACGTGCTGTCGCAGCAGGAACTGGAAGACATCGCGGCGAACTACAAGCGCGTGGCCGGGTTCCAGGTCGAAGGCCTCAACGCCAAGCCGCCGATTGTTCCCACAGTAGAGTTGCCGCAGCCTTCCAGCGCGGGCTGACGCAATCTGCATCGGATAGCCGTTTAACTCAGTTTCATCCTGTGTGATTCATACGGGATTCAACATGATGCAAGTCGGCCGCCGACCGTTAGGGAATCGCAAGTGCCGCATGGCAAAAAGGCCGGTGAACTAAAGGCCTTTTTTAATGCGCCATTCCTTGCAGAAATTTGCTGACCGGCTGCACGCGCTGGAGGACCGTCTGACGGTCCGCACCCAGATCGCGTTCGCGGTCGGCGCCATGACGATCGTGCTGATCGGCGCGCTGGCCGCCAGCGCGGCCTTCATCAGCTACCGCAACACATCCGAGCTGGTGAACATCAAACTGGCCAGCGTCGCCTCCACCACGGCCGCGCGGCTCGACCGCTACATGGCGATTCGGCAGCAGGAAGTGCATTTGTTCTCGAAGCTGGAGCCGCTGAAGAAGCTCTGGCAGGACGACCCCGCGGCGCTGCGCAAGTCGCTCGAGCAATTGCAGAGTTCGTTCACCGATTTCGCATGGATCGGCTTCGTGCGTCCCGACGGCGTGGTGACAGCCTCTACCGGCAGCTTGCTGGAAGGCAAGTCGGTCCTGCAGCGGCCCTGGTTCAGGACCGGGCTCAACGATCCCATGGTCGGCGACGTTCATGAAGCCGCCCTGCTGGCCTCGCTGCTCGCCAAGCGCGCCGACGGCGAGCCGTATCGTTTTGTCGACATCGCGCTGCCGGTGCGCGACGCCGACGGCGCTCTGCTCGGCGTGCTCGGTGCACATCTGGACTGGGACTGGGCGCGCGGCGTGATCAACAGCGCGGAAGCCAATGATGGCGGCACCGACACCACCCTGACCGTGATGTCGAAGAACGGCGCCGTACTTCTTGGTCCCGGCACCGGAACGACAAAATATGCCGGCGACCGCCTGCCCGGCATGCTCGAGAGCCGCGCCGGCACCTTCACCGAGATGAACGGCGACGAGCGCATGCTAACGGCATTCTATGTCAGCCGCGGCCATCGCGATTATCAGGGCCTGAACTGGATCGTCACCGCCAGCCAGCCGGCCAGCGTGGCCTTCGCCGCCGCGGCGCACTCGGCCAAGACCATCCTCGTCATCGGCGCCATCGCAGGACTGATCGGCGTGCTGATGGCTTTTGTCATCGCGCGGCGGGTCTCAAACCCGATCCGTGCGATCACGGAGGAAGCCAACCGTATCGGCCGCGCCTCCGGCCCAACCATGCTGCCGCGGCAGACCGGCTCGCTGGAAGTGGTGCAACTGACCCGCGCACTGCGCTCGCTGCTGCGCCGCATCGGCTTCGCCGAGGAGCGCACCAAGGAAGCCGAGCTGCGGGCCTCCGAGAACGCGCTGCAGTTCAAGGACGATATCGACAAGCTGCGGCATCTCGCCGATACCGACTATCTGACCGACCTGATGAACCGCCGCGCCTTCCTCGCCGCCGCCGACGACGCCATGGAGTTCTCACAGCGCTACAAGCGCAGCATGGCGACGCTGATGATCGACATCGATCACTTCAAGAAGATCAACGATGTTTACGGCCATGCGGCCGGCGACGCGGCGATCAAGCGGATCGCCGAACTGATCAGCCAGAACATCCGCGGCACCGACAAGGCGGCCCGCTTCGGCGGCGAGGAGTTCATCGTGCTGCTGCGCGAGGTCGACGAGGCCACCGCCAAACTGCTCGCCGACCGGATTCGCACGGCGATCGAACGCGAAGTGATCGGCGTCGGATCGAAGAACATTGCGGCCACGGTGTCGATCGGCATCGCCTTGCTCGGAGACGCCGACCGCGACGTGCAGGACCTGATCGAGCGCGCCGACCAGGGGCTGTATCTGGCCAAGAACACCGGCCGCAACCGCTGCTTCTTCATGCCGGTGCCGGACAGCCGCAGCGCCCGCGCCGCCTGATCAGCCGAGCCCGTGCGCGATCACCTTGCGCATTACATTGGGTAGCGCCTCGTCGTGCAGCGTCGCGATCGGCACCCAGCGCATGCCGTCCGGCGCGCGGCTGCGCGCGGCGAGGCTGGCCGTATAGATCACCAGCTCCAGCGGAAAATGCGTGAAGACGTGGCTGACCACGCCGAGTTTGCGGTGCCAGCGCGCGATGCCCTTCAACGCCGGCGCCTGCTTCAGCGCGGCGTTGTCGTCATGGCCGCCCAGCCAGTCCGAGCCCGGCACCTCGGTCATGCCGCCGAGCAGGCCCTTTTCGGCGCGGGTGCGTACCAGCAGTTCGTCGCCGCGCGTCACCACGAAGGCCGCGCCGCGGCGCAGTTCGCCGGTCTTCTTCGGCGATTTACGCGGGAACGTCTCCTGATCGCCGCGGCTCCGCGCCGCGCAATCGTCATTGATCGGGCACAGCGCGCAGGCCGGTTTTTTCGGCGTGCAGATCGTCGAGCCGAGATCCATCAGCGCCTGGGCGCTGTCGCCGGCGCGCGTCGCGGCGAGCAGCGTGGCGGCCAGCGCCTGGATCTGCGGTTTCGATTTTGGCAGCGGTTCTTCCACGGCGTAGAGCCGCGACACCACGCGCTCGATATTGCCATCCACCGGCATGCACTGCCGGCCGAACGCGATCGCCGCGATTGCGGATGCGGTGTAGGGCCCGATCCCCGGCAGCGTGCGCAGCCCCTCTTCGGTATCCGGAAACACGCCGCCATGATCGCGCAGCACCGCCACTGCGCAGGCGTGCAGGTTGCGCGCCCGGGAATAATAGCCGAGCCCCGCCCACATCCGCAGTACATCGTCCTGCGAGGCGCGGCCGAGATCGGCCACGCCAGGCCAGCGCGCCAAAAATTTCTCGAAATACGGTCCTACCGTCTGCACGCCGGTCTGCTGCAGCATGATTTCCGATAGCCAGACCCGATAGGGATCGACGGCCCCGCCCGGCAGCGGTCGCCACGGCAATTTCCGGCGATGCCGGTCGTACCAGCCGAGCAGTTGCATCGGCCGGTCGGCGATAGGGGCTGGCTTCCTGATTCTGGTGGCTGGCGATGCGGGCACGCGGCATTGTAAAATCAGAATCGGCGCATGGCCAGCCTGTGTGCGCCATGTTGCGAGCCATAACGCGGCGCGTTACGATCGTTTGCTCTGCCGTCATCCTGAGGCGCCGTCGCTCTTGCGACGGCCTCGAAGGATGGCTGCACGTACCGAGTTCGCGTCCGCATCCTTCGAGGCTCGCAGAGCTCGCACCTCAGGATGACGGCTCTGAGCTTGTGAGGGAGGCGCCGCGACATGCGACCTGATTTTCGCCGCGGCAGGTGCTAGAACGCAGCATGAGAAAGCCCGGCTACATCTCCGCCAAACCGCTCTCCCTGCTGCTCGGCGGGGTGTTTTCCGATGCGTTTGCCAAGCAGGGCTTCGCGTCGCGGGAACTGGTGACGCGCTGGGCCGAGATCGCCGGCGCCGAGGTCGCCAAATTCTCCGAGCCACTGAAGATCCAGTGGCCGCGCCCGGTCGAGGGCCAGCCGCAGGTGCCAGCGACCCTGATCCTGCGCGTCGAGGGGCCGATGGCGCTGGAGATCCAGCATTCCTCCGACGCCATCCTGCAGCGGGTCAACCGCTTCTTCGGCTGGAACGCGGTCGGCAAGATCGCGCTGCGCCAGGCACCGCTGTCGCGGCCGAAGCAGCGCCACACCATCAAGCCGGTCGATCCGGTCGCGATTGCCGCCGAGGCCCGCGATCTCGGCACCGTCGAGGATGACGACCTGCGCCAGGCGCTGGCGCGGCTGGGCGCGGTGATCAAGCGGAATTGAGCCGGTGCGGCGAGACGTGTCCCGGCCCGTGCTTGCCACAATTGTGGTTTCAAGCTAGCGAACAGACACCATTCCGGGCGCCCCGCGCCGATAGGAGCCGTCCTTTGATCATCACGCGCCGTGACTTCACCGCCGCCCTTGCCCTTACCGGCGCCGCCGCTGCCATCGGCCTGTCGCCGCTGCGGCTGATCGACCAGGCCTTCGCGCAGAGCGCCGCCGACGTCGCCAAGCCGGTGTCGCTGCCCGACATGGCGATCGGCCCGAAGGACGCCGCCGTCACCGTCACCGAATATGCCTCGATGACCTGCCCGCATTGCGCGGCCTTCACCGAGCAGGTGTTCCCGAAGATCAAGGAAGCCTTCATCGACACCGGCAAGATTCGCTTCGTGTTCCGCGAATTCCCGCTCGACATCAAGGCCGCCGCCGGCTCGATGCTGGCGCGCTGCATCGCCAAGGACGATTCGGCCAAGTACTTCGCCGTCAACGAGCTGCTGTTCAAGACGCAGAACGACTGGGTGATGAAGGATACCGCTGCGAGCCTGACCCGGATCGGCAAGCAGGCCGGCCTGACCCAGGAGGCGGTGGAAGCCTGCCTGAAGGATCAGGCGCTGCTCGACAAGATCGCCGCCGACCAGAAGTTCGCCAACGAGGTGCTGAAGGTCAACTCGACCCCGACCTTCTTCATCAACGGCGAGATGCTGAAGGGCGAGACCTCGTTCGAGGAATTTTCCAAGAAGATCACCCCGCTGCTGAAGAGCTGAGATTCTGCGTCGCCCCTCGTCGCAACGGCGAGGGACGGCGGCGCAAACCGCCGCTATTTCAAACCATCCGCATCGCCTGCGGCCATGGCGTGGTTATGCAAACGGCGCGTTGAGCCGGACCACCGTCAGGTTCAAAACGGCTGCGAACGACACCCACAACAGGTAAGGCAGCAGGCACAGGCTCGCGGTCTTCGAGATCCGCCAGAACACGATCATCGGCAGCGCTATCGCCAGCCACAGCAGGCCGACTTCCAGCAGCGCCCAGTCCGGCCGCTTCAGCGCGAAGAACAGCGTGCTCCACAGCACGTTGAGAAAACCGTTGAGCGCGAACAGCGCGATGATCCACTGCCGTTGGTTGTCTTGCCGGGCGGCGCGCCAGGCGGTGACCGCCGATACCACGGCCAGCGCGAAGATCGTGGTCCAGGCCGGGCCGAAGGCCCAGTCCGGCGGCTGCCAGGACGGCTTCTTCAGGTTCTGATACCACGGGCCGATGTCGGTCAGCGTGCCGCCCAGCGTCGCCACGAAGATCGCCGCCGCGGCCGCGATCACTACCGGCTTCCAGAAACTTCGACGTTCGGCCATCAGGCGCAGGCCCGTCCGGCCATGTCGGCGAGATTCGTGACGATGGATGTAGGCGGCGCGATCGGCCGGGCGCATGCGCGCTGCTGGTTCATTCGGTATCCCGGGTTGGCTTCCGCGCATCGCGGTCGCGGCGGCGCCGATCATACGCGCAACCACGACATGGGCGAACGGAAATCAGCTCCAGCTCACCAGCGGCGGCATCGAACTCAGGATGGTCTCGATGTTGCCGCCGGTCTGCAGGCCGAACATGGTGCCCTTGTCGTACAGCAGATTGAACTCGACATAGAGGCCGCGGATCTCGAGCTGTTGCGCGCGCTCGGCCTCGGTCCAGGGTTCCATCATGCGGGCGCGGACGATCTTGGGATAGACGTCGAGAAACGCAGAGCCGACATCGCGCGTGAATGCAAAGTCCCTGTCGAAATCGCCGGTGTTGAGATGATCGTAGAAGATGCCGCCGACACCGCGCGCGGTGCCGCGATGCGGCAGGAAGAAGTAGGTATCGGCCCAGGCCTTGAACTTGTCGTAGTAGGCGGGATCGTGGGCGTCGCAGGCGGCGCGCATCGCGGCATGGAACGTAACCGTGTCCGGCGCATCGGCCGTGCGCTGTTCCGGCAGCATCGGCGTCAGGTCGGCGCCGCCGCCGAACCAGCCCTGCGCGGTCGAGAGAAAGCGCGTGTTCATGTGCACCGTCGGCACCCGCGGGCTCCTCGGATGCATGATCAGGCTGATGCTGGTGGAGACGTAATCGAGCTGTTCGCCGTCGCCCGGCAGCGTCTTGGCCATCGCCGGGGTCAATTGGCCGTTGGCCGAGGAGGTGTGGATGCCGATCTTCTCGAACAGTTTTCCGCCGCTGAGGAAACCGCCGGTGCCGCCTCCGATGCCGGTGGTCCGGGTCCATGGCTTGTAGGTGAAGGTCGCCGGCGTGCCGGGAAACAGCTCAGCCGGGGCCTCGCGCTCCAGCGCCTCGATCTCGGCGCAGATGCGGTCGCGCAGCGATTCGAACCAGACTTTGGCAACGGCGCGGTGCTGCTCGGCGACGCTTGTGGGGGATGCGATGATATTCATGTCGGTCATTCTAGGAATGCGGCGCGGCGGCACATTGAGCCACATCAATAGCATGGAAGGCGCCTCGCTTCGAGACCTGCCAGGCCCCTGCACGCTTCCGGAGGCCGGAACAATCTGCAGCCGCGGAGTCCTCCGCGCGGCGGCTGATCGCTCGCCAAGAGTTGGGCGGCAGTGTATCAGAAACGGCAACGACGCCTGCCGACCAACCACGGAAACCCCGCTTGACACAGTCCCCGCCTGCCCAGCCGTTCCTCGACGTTCTCAATGGTCATCGCCAGAATGTGCCGCCGCTGTGGATGATGCGGCAGGCCGGCCGCTATCTGCCGGAGTATCGCGAAGTGCGCGCCCGGGCCGGCGGCTTTCTCGACCTCTGCTTCAATCCGGACTTCGCCGTCGAAGTCACGCTGCAGCCGATCCGTCGTTTCAATTTCGATGCCGCGATCATCTTCTCGGACATTCTGGTGATCCCCTACGCGCTCGGCCGCTCGGTGCGCTTCGAGGTCGGTGAAGGCCCGCGGCTCGATCCGCTGGATACGCCGGACAAAGTCGCGACGCTGCAGCCCGAGGCGGACTTCGGCAAGCTCGAGCCGGTGTTCGAGGCGCTGCGCCGGGTCCGCGCGCAGCTCGATCCCCGGATTGCGCTGATCGGCTTCTGCGGCGCGCCGTGGACGGTGGCGACCTACATGGTGGCGGGCAAGGGCACGCCGGACCAGGCACCGGCGCGGATGATGGCCTATCGCCATCCGGAGGCATTCCAGAAGATCATCGACACCATCGTTGAGAACTCCATCACCTACCTGCTCGGCCAGCTCAAGGCCGGCGCCGATGTGCTGCAGATTTTCGATACCTGGGCCGGCGTGCTGCCGGCGCGCGAATTCCAGCGCTGGTCGGTGGAGCCGACGAGGCGCATCGTCGATGGCGTGCGCGCGAAAGTGCCGAATGCCAAAATCATCGGCTTCCCGCGCGGCGCCGGCGCGTTGCTGCCGGCCTATGTCGAGGCCACCGGCGTCGATGCGGTCAGCATCGACTGGGCCGCGGAGCCGGCGTTCATTCGCGCGAACGTGCAGAGCCGCGTCGCCGTGCAGGGCAATCTCGATCCGCTGGTGCTGATCGCCGGCGGCGACGCGCTCGACCGCGCGGTTGATGACGTGCTGGCGAACTACGCGTCGGGCCGCTTCATCTTCAACCTCGGCCACGGCATCCAGCCGGAAACCCCGATCGCCCATGTCGAGCAGATGGTGAAGCGGGTCAGGGATTTTCGGGGGTAGTACGTCCTCACTTGTCCCGGACGCGGCGCGGCGCGAAGTGCCGCTCCGCAGAGCCGGGACCGTCGCGAGCGCCGGCGTCTGTTACGGTCCCGGCTCTGCAGCGCACGACGCCGCCTGACGGCGACGCCCTGCACTGCGTCCGGGACACGATCCATGGGTCAGCCGACCAATCAGGCACGTTTGTTGCTTTTCAATTCCCACCAAGGGCTGGACACCAGACGAAGGCCCTGTGACCGTTCCATCGCGGCCGGACATGAGTCGAGTCGTTGAAGGGTGAGTTGATGTTGCAAGACTCCGTAGGCCAGCGCGCCGATGTCATCGTATTGGGCGCCGGCATTGTCGGCGTGTCCGCGGCCTATGCCGCGCAGCAGCGCGGCCTGTCGGTGATCCTGCTGGACCGCCGCGAACCGGGCTCCGAGACTTCCTATGGCAATTCCGGCGTGCTCAGCAGCGGCTCGATCCTGCCGCTCAACAAGCCGGCGCTGTGGCGGATGCTGCCGAAATACCTCACCAACACCCATCCGGCGCTGCGCTGGGATCCCGCCTGGGCGGCGCGCAACGCAGGTTGGGTTGCGCGGTTTCTGGCCAACGCAATCCCTTCCCAGACCAGGCCGCGGGCCGATGCCCTGCACGGCCTGAGCGTGGCCACGCTCAAGCTGCACCGGGAATGGATCGTCAAGGCCGGCGTCGAGGCGCGCATTCGCGAGACCGGATGGCTGAAAGTATGGCGCAGCGACGGAACGGCGGCGGCCAAAGCCGAGCAGGCGTTTCTGGCCGGATACGGCATCGGCAGCGAGCTGTTCGATCGCCAGGGCATCTCCAGTCTCGAGCCTAACATCCTGCCTATCTACACGACCGCCCTGCTGCACTCCGATACGGCGTCGGTCGATTCCCCCGGCGCGGTGGTCAAGGCCTATGCGCAGATGTTTGCGGGCGCCGGCGGCCAGATCCGGCAGTCCGACATCACCGCGATCGTGCCGGAAAGCGACGGCTGGCGCGTGGTGCTGGCGGACGGCGCCCTCACCGCGCGCCATGTGGTGGTGGCGCTGGGACCGTGGTCCGCCGATCTGCTGCGGCCGCTGGGGTACAGCGTCCCAATGGGTTTCGAACGCGGCTATCATCAGCATTTCCGGCCGACCCTGCCGCGCTCCTTGCTGCGCCCGATCCACGACCTCGAAGGCGGCTTCGTCCTGACGCCGATGGAGCAAGGCATTCGCCTCACCACCGGCGTCGAACTGACCGACCGCGACGCGCCGTCGTCGTTCGCCCAGCTCGACGCCGCGCTGCCGCTGGCGCGCGGCGTGCTCGAATTTGGCGAGCCGGTCGGCGAACCCTGGCGCGGGGCGCGTCCGACGCTGCCCGACGGCTTGCCTATGATCGGGCCGGCGCCGCGGCACCCTGGCCTCTTCCTGGCATTGGGCCACCAGCATATCGGCTTCACCACCGGCCCGGCCACGGGCGTAGCCATCGCTGCGATGATCGCCGGCGCGCCGCCGCCGTTCGACGCCAGTGCGTTTTCGCCCGGCCGCTATCTCTCATGAACTACGTCTGGGATTTCGCGATCCTCGGCAAGTACAGCCACCTGTTCTGGCTCGGGATCGGCTGGACCCTGGCCTACACGATCGGCACCATCGCCATCGGGACGGCGATCGGGCTGGCCGTCGGCATCCTTCGCCTGGGACGGCTGCCTGTGATTGACTGGCTGTTGCTGGCCTATATCGAACTGTTTCGCTGCACGCCTTTGCTGGTTCAGATCATCTGGTTCTACTACGCCCTGCCGGTCATCCTCGGGATCAACATCCCGGCGCATATCGCCGCGATCAGCGTGCTGTCGCTGTATGGTGGCGCGTTTTACGCCGAGATCGTCCGTGGCAGCATCGAAAGCGTGGCGCGCGGCCAGTGGGACGCGGCGCGCGCGCTGGGACTACGGCCATCGCAGGTGCTGCGGATGGTGATCCTACCGCAAGCGCTGAAACCGATGCTGGCGCCCTATGTCAACCAGTCGGTGACGCAACTGAAGAACACCTCGCTGGTGTCCGTCATCGCCGTTCCCGACCTGGTCTATAACGCGACGCTGATCAACGCCGACACCTATCGGCCGCTGGAGGTCTACACGATCGTGGCGCTGATCTATTTCGCCATGCTGTTTCCCGCCACGCTGATGGCGCGGCGGTTTGAGCGCGGCATGAATTACGACCGGGCGTGAGAGGCCTCCGCCACGGCCTCGTCATTGCGAGGAGCCGTTGCGACGAAGCAATCCAGTCTTGCTTTTTGGCTTTCTGGATTGCTTCGCGCAGCGAAAGTCGCCTTCGGCGAATTTCGCTGGCTCGCAATGACGACCGCCGCCGTCAGATACTCAATTCGCTCGGCACGTCCTCCGGCTTCACGCCGGTGAGCGACAGGCCCTTGACGAACCATTCGCGCATCTGGCCGATGCCGCGGTTGTAGTCGACCCACACCGCCAGGAAATCGCGCCAGCGTTTGTCCGGCTCGCGCCGCACGCCCATGCTGCTCGGAATCGCAACCGAAGGGGACTGCAGGATTTTGTAAGTGCCAAGATTGGGGTTTTTTGCGATCGCCGTCAGGCCCAGTACCAGGGCATTCACGACAACGTCGACACGTCCCGACGACATTTCCAGCATCACCTCGTCGCGCGACTTCAGCGACTTGATGGTCGCATTCGGCGCGAAGCGCCGTGCCACCGTCTCGTTGGCGGAGCCCACGTCCACCGCGATGGTCACGCCCGGCTTGTTGATGTCCGCCCAGCTTTTAGCTTCCATGCCCTTCTTGAGCATCGCGCCGAACGGATGCTGAAACACGGTGCCGCAAAAATCCACCACCAGCGCCCGCTGCGGCGTCGGGTTGAGCGCGAAGCCGAGGTCGATCTTGTTCGACTGCAGATCGAGGATCGAGTTGCCGTAGGTGGATTCCGTATACTCCAGCGTGACGTCGAGCAGCTTGGCGATGTCGTTGGCCATCTCGATCGAAAAACCGGACCAGGTGCCGGTGGCCAGATCCTTGCTGAAATAGGGCAATTCCCCCGGCAGCACCGCGATGCGCAACACTTTATTGGCGCGGATGCGGTCCAGCGTATTGTCCGGCGAGGTCTGGGCCGCCGCCGGGTTTGCGAGCGTCGAGGCGAGCGCCGCGCCGCTGCCGATCGCGAGGGCGTGCCGCAACGCCTGGCGGCGGTCTTGCGAGATTGGGTTGTCGTCGGATGTGGTCAAGCGCGTCTCCTCCATCGATGCCGCAAAGCCTAGCGCGCACATTGCACCGCAGCAATAGCGTGATGATGGAAGGCCGGCGCTACTTCGCCGCCTGCTTGCCGTCGATGAAGCTCACCTCGACTCCTTTCTTCACGGACTCGCCCAGCCTGGCGACGTCCCAGTTGGTCAGCCGCACGCAGCCGTGCGAGTCGGTCTTGCTGACGCGGGACGGATCGGACGTGCCGTGGATGCCGTAGCTTGCCTCCGACAGGCCGATCCAGGTGGCGCCGACCGGGTTGTTCGGTCCGCCGGCGATGGTGAAGGGTTTTGTCGATTCCACACCCTTGAATTTGTACTTCGGATCGTAGCGATAGGTCGGGTTGGCGTGCACCGACGTCACCTTCAGCATGCCCGACGGCGTCGGCTTCTCCTCGCTGCCGACGCTGGCCGGATAGAACGCCAGCAGCGCGCCGTCCTTGGCAAAGGCCTTCACCGTCTGCCGGGATTTGTCGATCTCGACGCGCGCCACCTTGCCCGGCTTGTCATGCGGCAGGTTGACGATGGTGATCTTGTCGCCGGCGTGATCGAACTTCTGTTTCGGATTGAGTTCGGCGAGCAGGTCCTGGCTCATGTGAAAGCGCTCGCTCAGCGCCTCCCTGGCGCTGGTATAGCCCAGCGACTTCAGCGATCTCATGTCTTCCATCTTGACCGGCAGCTTGTCGATGAACGGGCCTTTCAGGTCGGCGTCGGTCAACACGTAGTCCGCCATCACCGGGTCGTTTGAGGCGGCCTGCAACTTGCTCCAGATTTCCGGCGTCAGCGCCTTGCCCGACGGCAGCCCGTTGGCCTCGGCAAAGGCCTGCAGCGCCTTCTCGACATTGTCGCCGAACAACCCGTCGATCTCGCCCGGCGAGAAGTGCACGCGGTCGAGCAGCACCTGCACCTTGACCGCCAGCGGGCTGATTTTGGCTTCGGTCGGCAGCTTGCCGGTAAAGTTTGCGGCGTTGATGGCATCGACCGTGAGTTCGGCGGCAGCGAGCGGGCTCTGCGCCAGCAGGGAAATTCCGAGAGCGATGATGATGCGCCGCATGTGATGGCCCTGCCGGTCGTGAACGCGCGGATGCGCGCGGAGGACAAGGCGGCGGGGGTGGTTCGGGTTCCGGAGGGCCGGAGATATTAGCTGTAGGATGGGTAGAGCGAAGCGAAACCCATCGATGGCCAACCTTGCATGCGCCGATGGGTATCGCACGGCCGCGCTGCGCGCGCCCGCACTCCCCCCATCCTACGCTCTACTTCGGTGCCGGAATATTCGCCCGTCCGCTCATGCCGGCCATCAGCTCCGCGGCAGGCCCGCGGATTTCGCCGAACACTTTGATCGTCTGGCTGACCGGATCGACCCGGCCGCCGACGCGGGTGATTTCGGCGGCATAGGTCTTGTCGGTTTCCTCGATATGGACCTGGAAGCCGTAGCCGGGCTTCAGCCACGCCAGCCAGCGCGACGGCGCGATCAGTTCGACTTCGAGGCTGCGGTCGTCGAGGATTTCCAGCAGCGGCTGGCCCGGCGTGGCGTATTGGAATGCCTGCGCCTTCTGCTCCACGGTGATGCCGTTGAAGGGGGCGGCGATCTCGCATTTCGAGGCGGCGGCCTCGGCAATCGCCAGTTCGGCCTTGGCCTTCTCCACTTCGGCGCGGGAGACGTCGACCTCGAGCTGGCTGATGGATTTCAGGTTGGCGAGCCGCTGGTTGATCGCCGCGGTCTTGTCCGCCTGGGTCGCCACCGCTCCGGCCCGCGCCACCTGGGCGCGCTGGGTGACGCAGTCGAAGGCGATCAAGAGGTCGCCTTTGCTGAAATGCTGGCCGATCCGGGTGGCAATGCGGTCGATCCGCGCCGAGGCTTCGCTGGACAAAGTGGTGTAGTTGCGCGCCGTCAGTTGCGCGCGGATTTCCGCGGCGCCGCCGAGCGGGTCGGCGGGCTGGGCGAAGGCGGGCGTAATGCTTGCGGCGCAGATGCCGATGGCTAGCGCGACTCTCTCCACGAGTCGTCCCCGCGCAGGCGGGGACCCATACACGCTGTCGATTTTGTGGGGCAGGAGGGCCATATCGGCCTCCGTCTCTTTTTCAATTTCGGAGGTTATGGATCCCCGCTTTCGCGGGGACGACGCGCGGAGAGTTGGCACTGCATCTCCTCTCCGTAGTCTATTGCACCGCGCCTGAGACGTCGGCGGCATACGCGTTCTGCACCTGCGCCGGCAACTCCGGCGCCTGCTCCGCGAGTCTCGTCGCCGGCACCGGCTGCGCTGCCGGCACGACCTCACTCACCCGGTCCAGTCTCGCGCCGCTCCAGTCCGAGGCGGAGCGGCGGATTGCGGCGCTGAGGGTGGCGATATCCAGCGACGCCACTTCCTCCGGCACCGGATCGACGCCGATCACGTCGTAGAGACGGCCGAGCGCAGCCTGCGCCTCGGCGTAGCTACGGTAGCGCTTGAGGTCGGAAATCACCGCGCTGACCCGCGCCGACACCCGCTCCAGCTCCGACTGCGCGTCGGTCTCGGTGCGGTTGGAGATCTGCTGGTACAGCCGGCGATCGACCGAGGCGAGCTGGTCGGCCCAGCGATATTCCT
>NZ_JAQGJD010000062.1 GCF_028290785.1 Tardiphaga sp.
AGGCGAGCCGCGCGCCCACGCGGTCGATCGCCAGTCGCAGCGCCGCGGTGTCGGCCGCACCCAGCGCCCGGCAGGCATCCTGCAGCGTGAGGTCCAGCGCTGCACGCCGTGACGTCATCGACGTGCGATGGGTTGCGCGTTTGGCCATCGCCTCGCGCAGCCGGTGGCAGGCGTCGGCGGCACGACGCATCTCTGCGAGGCGCTCCGCCAGCCGCGCCAGCGTCACCTGCGCAGTGTCGCTTGCGAGGTCCGGCGCGACCCGCGCGGCGTCCGCCACGTCGCTGTCGAACGCCCGCAGATCCGCATCGATACTCTCGACGCGGTGGCCCTCGGTCTCGAAGTTGAGTTTGGGAATGGCGACGGATTGCCATACCGCGAGCGCCGCCTCGGCCTCCGCCGGCGAATAGTGCGCCGGGCGTCCGATCTGCACCATAGCGCCGGGCCAAGCCTGCGCGTGCTCGACGGCGGCCTGCGCCAGCGTATCGAGCGCCTTCTGCGCTTCGGCCAGATCGCGGTCGGCGCGCTGCCGCGCCACGGCGCGGGCGCGCGCGTCGGTCCACACCTTCTGCAATTCGTCGAGCCGGCTGCGCGCCTCGCGAAACAGGATTTCGGCCGGCAGGCTCGGATCCGGCACGCGGCCCATGGAAGCCAGCAGCGAGAGAACCGCGGCCTTGCCGGCGTCCTGGCCGGCGGCGAGCGCGCCGAGTTCAGCTTGCTGCTCGTCCAGCCTCGCCATGCGGGCGACGAGTTGATCGACCCGCTCGCGCCAGCGCAACATTTCCGCCGGGCTGCGCGGCACCACGCCGGACGCCGTCCAGATCCCACGCCAGGCGACGTCGGCCTCAGCGCGGCGACCGGCCAGCGCTTCCCGTACGCGTGCGATACGCTCACGTTCCTTGCGGCTCTGATCGAGCCGTTCCTGGGTTGCTTCGCGACGTGCCGCGCGATCGGTGTCGGTGAGCAGCCGGTCGGTGATGTCGTCGATGGCGCCGGACGCGGCTTCGACCTTGCCGAAACGGGCGGCGCGCTCCGCGCGGTCGCCGTCAAGGACGTCGCGCAACAGTGCCAGTTGCGAATTTCGTTCGCTGCGGGCGCCGAGCAGATCAGCCCTGGTCGAGACCGCGCCGTCGCCCACCAGCCGCGCCAGTTCGGTTTCGGCGCTCTCGATGGCGCCGTCCGTGGCGGCGAGGACGTCGTTCAGCCGCCGAACCTCCGCCTCGGCCGCTTCCGCTTCGCGGGCATAGGTGGCGACCACGGCGTGATCCGGCAGCGGCAGCGCCGCCAGACGCGCGACGTCGCCGGGGGATGGATCGAGCGCCGAACCGGCCGCCGCGACGTTGCTCTTTTCAATCGCCAGCACGGCCGCCTCGCGGCGCAAGCGGTCGGCGTGGGTCGGGATATCGGCGAGCGCTTCGAGCCGCTGTCGCGCCGCCTCGGGATCCGTCACCGCATGAGAAGCGCCCGCGTCCGCATCGAGCGCATCGATTTCCTGCCGCACCCTGGCGCGCTTGGCTTCGGCCTCCTGCTTGGCTTGGTCGGCGCGGCGGGCGCGGTCGATCAGGTCGCGGACACCAGCGAGCGCCGGATCGGTCGGCAAATAAGCGAGCAGTTCGAGATGCGACGGCAGTCCCAGCCGATGCGCTGCGGCGTCGAGCTGTTCCTGCGCCAGCCGCCGCGCCTCGCGACGCCGTGGCAGGTCGTCCATCGCCTTGCGCACCGCGCCGAGACGTTCGCGCAACGCATCGATGGCCGCACCGGCGGCGAGCATGCCGTCATCGACCGACATCGCGGCGATCGACTCCGCATCCGCAGCGTCGGCGGCGTCGAGCGCGCTCGCCTCGCGCGACAGCTCGGCATCCGCCGCCAGTGCCACGCGCCATTGCTCGAGGGTCTGCGCCGGCACCGGCGGCAAGTCAGCCAGAGCGGCAAGCTCAACGGCGAGATTCTCCAGCCGAACGAGCCGCGAACGCACCCGCAGCGTCCGCTGCCAGCGCGCCAGATTGCGCCCCGACGCGGCGTGATCGGCATTCAGCTTCTCCAGCAGCGCGCGGGCATCCGCCACGGCCTTTTCGACATCGGCGAGCGCCTCGCGCGTCACCACGGCATCGCGCAACGCCTTCTCGGCGACGTCATGGCGATCGGCCGCGACATAGAACGGCTTGCTGGCGGATTTTCGCGACGTGAACAGATCGTCGGCCTCGCCTTTCAGGCGATCGCGGATGCGCGACAGCACCGTGAGCCCTGCCGAACTCGCGGCCAACGTTTCGGCCAGACTGCCGCCGGCATGGAGCAGTTCGCTACCGCCGATGCGCAGCGCCTGCGCGGTAAGGCCGAACTCGCGGGCAAAAATATCGCGCGTGATGCCGGCGAGATAAGGCTCGAGACTGTCGTCCGGCAATGGCTGGTCTGCGTGATCCACCAGGGTGTTCTTGGTGCCCTTGCGCCGGCGCACGGCGAGCTGGCGTCCGTCGCCGTGGCGAAACGAACCGCCGATGCGCAGCACCTTGCTCTCGTGCCGGAAATCATAGTCGGTGCGCGCGCCAAAACCGAACAGCAGGTCGCCGATCGCCGACAGCGCCGAGGTCTTGCCGGCCTCGTTGGCGCCGAGCACCACGTGCAGCGACGCGTCCGGCCGAAACGACAGCACCCGGTCGGTGAAGATGCCGTAGCGCTCCAGGGTCAGGCTCTCGATCCTCACGACGACATCGCCCCCGACAGAAAAGCGCGCGCATCGTCCGCCAGTTGCTGCAGCCGCTCGGGATCTTCCGCCAGCTCTTTTTGCAGGTCGCGCGGCAGCTTGTCCGCGACGCTCTTCATCAGCTCGGCGAGCACGCCTGCGAAAGCCGGGTCTGCGGCTGCCGAAGTCAGCAGATCATCGACGTCGAGACTTTCGGCCGGCGATAGCGCCGCGGACGGACGCGGCGGCGCCGATGTCGCGAGTTTGACCTGCTCGACCCAGCAATCCTCGGCGATGCGAAAGCCGATGGCGCGCGCCTCGTCCTGCAGCAAGTCGCGCCTCGCTACCAGCGCGCCGTGCAGCGGCGTGGTGCCGGTGAGCAGGACGCGGACCGCGAGCGGCCGTCCGTCGCTGCGGCCGTGCAACGCTTCCAGTGCGGCGCCGATGCGCGCGACCACATCGCTCTCGCGTTCGCAGCCCGATACATCGACGGTTTCCAGCGCCCAGCGCGCGCCATCGAACACCAGCGGCTCGACGGCGACGATGCGGCCGTCCTCGACGGTGACGCGCATCGCGCCCTTGGCGCCGGGCTCGCGGATGCTGCGGCCCTGCAGGTTGCCGGGATAGACCACCCACGGATCCCTGCTGAGGATTTCCGCCGTATGAACGTGGCCGAGCGCCCAGTAGTCGTAGCCGAAGCGGCGCAGACCATCGACGGTGCATGGCGCATAGCCGTCATGGCCGCGGGTGCCGTCGAGCGAAGTGTGCAGCACGCCTATATTGAGCCAGCCGTCGCGGCGCGCCGGATAGCTCTCGACGAAATCGTCCGGCACCAGCCGGGTGGCGAAGCTGCGGCCATGCAGCGCGACGCGATGTTCGGGGAGCTCGATGGTCTCGGCCTTGCGCGACGAAAATGTCTGCACCGAGTCCGGATAGGTCAGCGCGCGCGACATGCCGCTTTCGGAATCATGGTTGCCCTTGACCATGATGGTGGGAATGCCGGCGCGGTGCAGCGCGCCGATGGCGCGGACGAAGAACAATCCGGTGGTGACGTCGCGCCAGTCGCCGTCGAACACGTCGCCGGCGACGATCAGGAACGCCGCCTTGCTCTCGACGGTCTCGGCGATCAGCGCCTCGACCGCACGCCGCCCGGCCTGCGCAAAGCGCTCGGCGACGGCCTTGTCCTTGAGGCCGAGTCCGGCCAGCGGGCTGTCGATGTGCAGGTCGGCGGCGTGGATGAAGCTGAAGCGCATCGGTTTCGAGAATCCATTCGGCGGGGCGCCATCACCCCAGCTTAGAGTTCAAGTCACGCTGCGGATCAAGCGCGCGATCGGCCACTATCGATCCCCGCCAACTGCTTGTTGCGCTGCACTTTTTCGGCGCCAACCTTGCCATGTGGCAGCTTTGTGCGAAGATGAAACGGTAAGGACGGCCGCACATGGCCGGATGCGCAGTGCAAGACGGGGGATATCGTGAGCGATTCGCTTCATCCAGCCGCGCCCCATCATCTCCCCGGATTCATCACCGCCCCGGGTGACACCGACACCTTGATGGTCGTGGTCGGCTTCGTCCTGCTTGGCGCCATCCTCATGGTCGGCAATTTCTATCTTCGCGTCCACAGCATGCCCGAGCGCATGGCCCACAAGTCGCAGAAGCTGCAGTTCGAGGTCGTCGCCGTACTAGGCTTGCTGGCGCTGTTCACCCACATCCATCTGTTCTGGGTCGCCGGGCTGTTGCTGGCGATGATCGACCTGCCGGATTTCGGCACCCCGCTGCGCAGCATTGCCGGCTCGGTCGAACGCATCGCCGGGGGCCCTGCCGACACGGCAGTCGATCCCGCCGAAGCGGAAGACTCGATCACCGGCCGCGGCGCGGAGGTGAAGCCCGCGCATGTCGAGAGCGAGGTGCGGGGCCATGCTTGAACTGCTGCTGTGCTCGCTGCTGACGATCTTTCCGGACTATCTGTACCGCCGCTACGCGCAGGGAAAGCGCTTCGGCCGCGAGATCACGTTCTTTTCGGTGTGGTTCGAACTGCGCTGGGGCATCACCGCCTGCCTGATGCTGACCGTGGCGCTGATCACCACGATCTTCTATTTCCATCCGTCCACCACCAGCGCGACGCTGTTCTACCGCACCGTGCCGATCGTGCCGGAGGTCAGCGGCCGGGTGGCCGAGGTGCACGTTCAATTCAGCGCGCCGGTCAAGCAGGGCGAAGTGATCTTCCGGCTCGACAGCGCCAAGCAGGAGGCCTCGATGGAGACTGCCCGGCGCAAGATCGCCGAAGTCGATGCGGCGATGCTGGCGGCGCAGGTCGATATTCTCAAGGCCGAGGGCCAGGCGCAGGAAGCCAAAGGCTCCTACCAGCAGACCTCCGACGAGTTGGATACCAAGCGCGAATTGCAGAAGCGCAATCCGGGCATCGTGCCGCAGCGGGACATCGAAAAGCTTGAAGTGCTGCTCGCCGGCCGCCAGGGCGCGCTCGATGCGGCGATGGCCTCCAAGCAATCCGCCGTCACCCGCGTCAACGCCTTGCTTCCGGCGGAAAAAGCCAGCGCGGAGGCGGCGCTGGCCGAAGCGCAGGTCGATCTCGACAAGACCTTCATTCGCGCCGGCGTCGCCGGGCGCGTCGAGCAGTTCACGTTGCGGCCCGGCGATATCGTCAACCCGATGATCCGCTCCGCCGGCATCCTGATTCCCGACAATGTCGGCCGCGCGCTGTCGGCAGGCTTCGGGCAGATCGAGGCGCAGGTCATGAAGGTCGGCATGGTCGCCGAGGCGACCTGCATCTCCAAGCCGTGGACTATCATTCCGATGGTGGTGACCGGCGTGCAGAACTACATCGCGGCCGGCCAGTTCCGCGGCGGCGAGCAGCTGGTGGACGCGCAGCAGGTGCAGGCCCCCGGCACCATCCTCACCTTCCTGGAGCCGATCTACAGCGGCGGCCTCGACGGCGTCACCCCCGGCAGCAGTTGCATCGTCAACGCCTATACCAGCAACCACGAACGGATCGCCGCGCAGCAGACCAGCACCTTCATGCGCCTCACGCTGCATGCCGTGGATGCCGTCGGCATCGTCCACGCGATGCTGCTGCGCGTGCAAGCGCTGCTGCTTCCGGTGAAGACGCTGGTGATGAGCGGGCATTGAGCAGGGCCGTGGCGGGCGCGATGGCCCGCCGGCTCACGGCAGCACCGCCACTACGCTTTGCAGTGAAACAACCGCCCGCTCCAAGCGCAGCGATCGATAAAATAGTTCTCCTCGGTTTTGTGGGTCTAACATTTGTGCGCGATCCGACTCTTGTGGTGCGCGAATCTGCAGGCGTAGTCTTCGACCATCCCGGGAGGAACGGCCGATGTGCATTCTCGAGAAGCTACTGATCGGGTTCGGTGTGGCCGCCGGCGTCGGCGCCACGGCTTCAGGCCTGCTGATGGCACTGGCAATTTTGGCCTAGCGGCTCGCACTGGTTCGGACCCGCAGCAGCGCCCGCAGCGATGGTCGCGGGATGATTAATTTCCCTCACCCAGACGGGTGACGCCAACGTGTAACGACCGACAAAATATTTCGAAGATATGTGGGGCAGCGCACACTGGAGTCCGGTCGAACGTGAAACGATCTGGCGTGCGTACAGATGGGCCAGGGGCTTTTCGCCTTTTCCACGATTTCAATTACGCGCAGCGGGCCGCCGGTTATTTTGTAGCGTCCGGCGGCCCCACTTTTGACTCCCGCCGCCGCTGCGGTCTCTCACCAACAGTGCGCTGGGGCGTTCTTTCTCAGCCCTCGTTTTGAGTGCCGGGCCATCCGTGTCTAACCGCGGTTTCCTTCTCCTCGGCATCGCGACCGCGCACATAGAGCGTCTCGCCGTTCTGATCCGAATCCAAAACGATCGTCATGTCGGCGCAGCGGACAGACCGTTCGAACCAGACAGCGCTTCTAAAGGATCTTCTGTTCCGCCCTTCTGGTGTGGTGCAGGCCGAACTCAGTCGATCGCCAGCTACGTTTGGCCGCATTCTTCGCTGTGTTGAAATCCGAGGTGCGATCGGGGCTGCCTTTGCCGAGGCGGCCCATCGCATTTTTTTTGGGGGGGGGGGGGAGGCGGCGCTTTGCCGGCGTTTCCGTCGCGATAAGCCTCTGGAGGCTCTGATGACTTGGTCGGAGTGGCAGGATTTGAACCTGCGACCCCTGCGTCCCGAACGCAGTGCTCTACCGGGCTGAGCCACACTCCGACAAGTGGGCGGCTTATAACCTTGGGTTTCGCATACCGCAAGAACCTCGGTAAAAGAACCCGGATCAGCCTCCAACCGGACCCGCCTTATGACCGTCGGCCTCACCACCCGCCTGACCGATGCCAGCGCCGCCAGTGTGGCGGAGGCTGCGCGCTGCCTGCGCGCGGGCGGTCTGGTGGCGTTTCCCACCGAGACCGTCTACGGGCTCGGCGCCGACGCGGCCAATGCCGCGGCGATCGCGCGGCTGTACCAGGCCAAGGGCCGGCCGGCGTTCAACCCGCTGATCGCCCATGTCGGCAACCTCGCGGCAGCCGAACGGATCGCGCGATTCGATTCGCAGGCGCGGGCTTTGGCCGAGGCGTTCTGGCCGGGGCCGCTGACGCTGGTGCTGCCGAAGGCCAGGGGCTGCCCGGTGGCGGATCTCGCCACCGCCGGGCTCGACACCATTGCCGTGCGCATTCCGGCCCATGGCGTGGCCAGGGCGCTGCTGCAGGCCTTTGGCGGCGCCGTGGTGGCACCTTCAGCCAATCTGTCCGGCCACGTGTCTCCGACCACCGCAGCCCATGTCCGGGCCGATCTGGAGGGCCGTATCGACATGATTGTCGATGGCGGGCCGGTCGAGGTCGGCGTGGAATCCACCATTGTCGGCGCTTTCGAGCCGCCGATGCTGTTGCGGCCCGGCGGGCTGCCGCGCGAGGCGATCGAGCGGCGGCTCGGCCGCGCGCTGGCGATGCCACCCGAGGAACCCGCCAGCGCCACGAACCAGCCGCTGGCGCCGGGCATGCTGGCGTCGCATTACGCGCCGCGCACCAAGGTGCGGCTGCTGGCGGCGGACGTCCGCCCCGGAGAGGCGCTGCTGGCGTTCGGGGCCACCGCCATGCTTGGCCTCGACAATGCCGTCGCGGTGATGAATCTGTCTGATGCCGGCGATCTCGCTGAAGCCGCAACGAATCTTTTCGGCTATCTTCGCGCCCTCGACGCCGCCGGCGCCAAGGGCATCGCGGTGATGCCGGTGCCGAACCACGGGCTCGGCGAGGCCATCAACGACCGGCTGCGCCGCGCCGCGGTGTGACGATCGAAGCAAGACCAAGAAAAGCACTGAAGAAAAGCACGGAATCCGCATGAACATCGCCCAGCCGACCCCCGCCACGCTTTCGCCCGACACCATCGCGCGGTTCCGCGCCATCGTCGGCGACAAATATGCCGTCACCGACCCGGCCGACGTGCATCAATACGTCACCGAGGACCGCAACCTGTTCTTCGGCACCTCGCCTTTGGTGCTGCGGCCAGGCTCGACCGCGGAGGTCGCGGCGATCTGCAAGCTGGCGACGGAGACTCGTACCGCGCTGGTGCCGCAGGGCGGCAATACCGGGCTGGTCGGTGGCCAGACCCCCTATGGCGGCGAGGTCGTGCTGTCGATGCGGCGGCTTGACCATGTCCGCGAGATCGACACCGAATCCAACACCATGACCGTGGAAGCCGGCTTGATCCTGCAGAACGCGCAGACGCGCGCCGCGGAAGCCGACCGGCTGTTTCCGCTGTCGCTGGGCTCCGAGGGCAGTTGCACGATCGGCGGCAATCTCTCCAGCAATGCCGGCGGCACCACCGCTTTGGCCTACGGCGTGGCGCGCGAGATGGCGCTCGGGCTCGAAGTGGTGCTCGCCGACGGCCGCATCCTCAACGGCCTGTCGAAGCTGAAGAAGGACAATACCGGCTACGACCTGCGCAACATCTTCATCGGTGCCGAAGGCACGCTGGGCATCATCACCGCGGCAACGCTGAAACTGTTTCCGAAGCCGCGCGCGGTGGAGACCGCCTTTGTCGGCCTACAATCGCCCGAAGCGGCGCTGAAACTGCTGCAGATCTCGCGCGAAGAGGCGGCCGGCCAGCTCACCAGCTTCGAGCTGATCGCCGACATTGCGGTGGATTTCTCCGTCCGCCACGGCATCGGCGTGCGCGATCCGCTCGCCAGCAAGCATCCCTGGTATGTGCTGATGGAGTTGTCGTCGTCGCGCGAAGATACCAGCGACACGCTGCAGAAGATTTTGGAGCGCGGCATGGAGGACGGCATCGTCGATGATGCCGTGATCGCCGCGAATATCGCGCAGCGCCAGGCGTTCTGGAAACTGCGCGAGGAAATCTCGCCGGCGCAGAAGCCGGAAGGCGGCTCGATCAAGCACGACGTTTCAGTTCCGGTGGCGGCGGTGCCGGCGTTTATTGCTGAGGCCAATGCCGCGGTGGCGAGACTGATGCCGGGCGCCCGCCCGGTGCCGTTCGGCCATCTCGGCGACGGCAACATCCACTACAATGTGACGCAGCCGCGCGAGACGCTCGCGGACAGCGGCGGCCGGGATGCGTTCCTGGCGCGCTGGCACGACGTCAACGCCGTGGTGTTCGAAGTGGTGCTGCGGATGGGCGGCTCGATCTCCGCCGAGCATGGCATCGGCCAGCTCAAGGCCGCCGACCTGCCCTCGGTGAAGGACCCCGTCGCGATCGAACTGATGCGCGCCTTGAAGGCGATGCTCGACCCGCTGAACATTTTGAATCCCGGCAAGGTGCTGTTGCCGGTGAAGCCATGAGCGCCGCGCTGCAGATCGCGCCGCTCGCCGATGCCGACATCCCGGCGGTGATCGCCCTGTGGCGGCGCTGCGGGCTGGTGCGGCCGTGGAACGACCCGGAAGCGGACATTGCGCTGGCGCGACAGAACGCCAATGCGGATGTTCTGCTCGGCCGCGCAGGCGACGTCATCGCCGCCTCGGTGCTGGTCGGGCACGACGGCCACCGCGGCTGGGTCTACTACGTCAGTGTCGATCCCGACCATCAGCGGCAGAATTTCGGCGGCGCCATCATGACCGCCGCCGAGGACTGGCTGCGCGCGCGCGGCATCGAGAAGCTGCAACTGATGGTGCGGGGCGACAATACGCAGGTGCAGGCGTTCTACGAGTCGATCGGCTTCGGCGAACAGAAGCGCATTGTTTATGCGAAGTGGCTGGATGGGCGTGAACTGACGCCGTGAACGGGTCTTGCACCGTCCTCTCCCCGTCATTGCGAGGAGCCCTTGCGACGAAGCAATCCAGTTCTTACGGAGTCTGCTGCTTCTGGATTGCCGCGTCGCTTCGCTCCTCGCAATGACGGCTGAGGGGCCTGCGCAACTAAAGCTAAAACAACGACCCCTGCCCGTCATCGGCAGC
>NZ_JAQGJD010000078.1 GCF_028290785.1 Tardiphaga sp.
GCCCTTGTAGGGCACATGGGTGATCTCGATGCCGAGCTTGCGCTTGAGGACCTCGAAGCCGAGGTGGTTCGACGATCCACTGCCGAACGATGCGAAACTGGCTTTGCCGTTCTGCGCTTTGGCCCAGGTGACGAATTCGGCCAGCGTGTGTGCGGGGACCGACGGATTGACCACGAGGATATGCGGGCTGACGGCGAACAGTGATACGCCGGTGAAGTCGCGGTCCCACTGATACGGCGCCGTCTGCATGATCATTGGCGAGACCAGGAAACTGTTGGATGCGGCCAGCAGCGTATAGCCGTCCGGTGCGGCGCCCAGTGCCGCCGCGCTGGCGATTGTGGTGCCGCCGCCCGGCCGGTTCTCGATCACGATGGTGGATTTCCATTCACTGGCGATGATGTCGGCCAGCGCTCGCGAAATCAGGTCGGTGCCACCGCCGGGCGCGAATGGCACGAGGATCTTGACCGGTCGTGATGGATAGCCCTCCGCGGTCGCTTGCCGGCCGCTGATCGCGGCGAGCAAGGCGAGGGTGCAAGCGACTACGACGCAGCGGAGCGGTCTCATGGCGTTTCCTATGGCTTTTTAGATGCTGGTGACCAGCTTGCGCCGATCATGCCGGAACGCTGCCGCGATTGCCAAGCGGCGCGGGGACAGGCGCGACCTCGGCAGTGCAGTGCGGGCGCAGCCGCATCCCGTTTTGAACCCTTCAAAACTGCATGGAAACCGCCTACAAGGGCCGCAATCCCGTCCCTCTCGAGGCCCATCCCATGAACGCCCCTGTCGCCGTCCCGACCCCGAAGGCCGTGCCGCCCTACAAGCACACCCCGCTGTTTCCGCTGGGTGCCGACACCACGCCGTACCGCAAAATCTCAAGCGAGGGCGTCCGGGTCGAGACGGTGCTGGGCAAGGAGATGCTGGTGGTGTCGCGCGCGGCGCTGCAGATGCTGTCGGAAGCCGCGTTCGGCGACATCAACCACTATCTGCGGCCGGGCCATCTGCAGCAGCTGCGAAAAATCCTCGACGATGCCGAGGCCAGCCCGAACGACAAGTTTGTCGCGTTCGACTTCCTGAAGAATGCCAACATTGCCGCCGGTGGCGTGCTGCCGATGTGCCAGGACACCGGCACCGCGATCATCATGGGCAAGAAGGGATTTCGCGTCCTGACGGATGGCGATGACGAGGCGGCGCTGGCCGAGGGCGCGCGCGACGCCTATCTGCGCCGCAATCTGCGCTATTCCCAGGTGGCGCCGCTGTCCATGTACGAGGAAAAGAACACCGCCAACAACATGCCGGCGCAGTGCGAGATTTATGCCGAGGGCGACGACGCCTACAAGTTCATGTTCATGGCCAAGGGCGGCGGCTCCGCCAACAAGAGCTTCCTGTTCCAGGCGACGCCATCGGTGCTGACGAAGGATCGCATGCTGGCGTTCCTGAAAGAGAAGATCATGACGCTGGGCACCGCGGCGTGCCCACCCTACCACCTCGCCATCGTGATCGGCGGCACCTCGGCTGAGCTGTGCATGAAGACCGTGAAGCTGGCCTCGGCGAGATACCTCGACGCGCTGCCCACCCATGGCTCCGCGGACGGCAACGCGTTCCGCGATCTGGAGATGGAGCAGGAAATCCTCAAGATGACGCAGGCCTCCGGTGTCGGCGCGCAGTTTGGCGGCAAGTATTTTTGCCACGACGTTCGCGTTATCCGGCTGCCGCGCCATGGCGCGTCGCTGCCGATCGGGCTCGGCGTATCCTGCTCGGCGGATCGTCAGGTGCTCGGCAAGATCACGCGCGACGGCGTCTATCTCGAAGAGCTCGAGCACAATCCGGCGCAGTATCTGCCGGCTGTGGAAGAGGCGCTGGGCGGTGACGTCGTCAAGATCGACCTCAACCAGCCGATGAAGGACATTCTTGCCACGCTCTCGAACTATCCAACCAAGACCCGGTTGTCGCTGTCCGGCACCATGATCGTCGCCCGCGATTCGGCGCACGCCAAACTGCGCGAGCGGCTGGAGAACGGCGAGTCGCTGCCGGATTATTTCAAGAACCACCCGGTGTACTACGCCGGCCCGGCCAAGACGCCGGAAGGCTATGCCTCCGGCGCGTTCGGTCCGACCACTGCGGGCCGGATGGATTCCTTCGTCGACCAATTCCAGGCGGCGGGCGGCTCGATGGTGATGGTCGCCAAGGGCAACCGCGCGCCCGCGGTGCGCGAGGCCTGCAAGAAGTATGGCGGCTTCTATCTCGGCTCGATCGGGGGGGCTGCGGCAAACCTCGCGGAGCACTGCATCAAGAAGGTCGAGGTGGTGGAATATCCTGAACTCGGCATGGAAGCGATCTGGCGCATCGAGGTCGTGGACTTCCCGGCCTTCATCATCATCGACGACAAGGGCAACGACTTCTTCAAGGAGTTGAACCTGGGGTGAGGGCCCCCCGGGCCTTACCTTCTCGGCGACCGCAGCGGTGAGCGTCCGGTGCGGGACTCGATTCTGGCGGGACTCGCAAGCCATCGCGCGAAAAAGAAAAGCGGTGACGACTCATCGAGTCCTGTTCCAATGACAATCAAACGCCACGCCAATTCGAGGCCGCACGATGTTTGATGCTCTGAGGGTAAATGCGATGATCGTGACGCTGCTGACCGCGGCCAGCGCGATCAATGGAATCATGTTCTACAACTATCTCTGAGTTGCTTCCGCGGCGTCGGTGCCGCCCGCCGCCGTCGATATGACCACGCAACGCATGCGCGCAATCTGGATGACTGAATTTACCTGAAGTTGATTCGTGCCGCACCGGCATTTCGGCTGAACCTTTTGCGCCTCCGCTACGCCCTATCGCAGGGCTGCAAAACGGAGCGTGCCGAGTGACTTTCTGGAAGTGGGTCTTCGTGACCGTCGTTGTGTGCGCGTCTCCGTCGTTTTCCAGCGCGCAGTCCATCATCCAATCCGAATCGACTCGCGTCACGCTGCAGGCCTCGTCGGATCCTGCAGGCCGCGTCACATTGCGGGCGTTGGTGACGACCGGGCAGGGCGGCGGCGTCCCCGGCGGCACCCTCCAGTTCATCGACGAGGCTACGCTGTCGGTGCTGGGCTGGGCCGACGTCGCCAAGGCCTCGATCGTGGTGGAGCATCTTCCGCCCGGACAACATCGATTCCGCGCCGACTACAGCGGCACGCTCGATTTCCTGCCGGTCGTGATGCAGCCCAGTCAGTCCGCACTGCTGGTTCAGCATGTGCGCGGCGCGCCCGAGGTGTCGGTGTCGTCCTCCGACAATCCCAGCGCCCCCGGCGCGCCGATCACGTTGACCGCGGCGATCTCAAGCCGGGAAGGCCAGCCGACCGGCGGGGTCACGTTTCGCGATGGCCCCCATATCCTCGCCGCCCATGTCGGCCTCAATCGGGCCGGCACAGCCTCGTTCACTACCTCGGCGCTCGCCAACGGCGCGCGCGCTATTTTCGCCGAATACGAAGGCGACGGCACCCATGCGCCGGCGGCGTCGCCACCATTGCAGCAGGAGGTCGGCGAGGTTCTACAGAGACGGTCGGAACTGCGCTAAGGCGCAACGGTGCCGCGGGCGGCGCGCAACCGGCGGGGCACCAGCAGTCGAAACGTGACGTACTGGATTGCAAAGGCCACGATCTTTGCGCCAATCGCGACAACCGAGATGTAGAACGCCCAAAGCTTGATGTCACCGGTCATCGCCACGGCGATATTGCCGGCGCCGAGTGCGAACATCAGTACCGCCCAGGCGTAGCCGGCGATGGTGACGTAGTCCGGGATCGTCTCGGTGACAATGGCCGGCATGTAGCGCAGCATCCAGCCCTTGCGCAGCATGATCGCGCCGATGGCGAAATGGCCGATGCTCGGCTTCGCCAGCACGAAGCGCGGATCTTGGGTTAGCAACGTTGCGGCGCCCAGCACCACCACCAGCGCGACGCTGGCATAGGTCATGAAGTCCAGCGATTGTCCCTTGATGCGGGCGAGGACCAACTGCGCGATGGCCCCGGCGATGGCGACGCAGGTTGCCAGCAGGACGTTGTCGGTGGCGAGATAGAGCGCGAGAAACACGATGGTGGAAAAGAAATCCTGGCCGAGTTTGGCGAATACGTCCTTCATCGCACACTCCTTGCAGGTGAACGGAGTTCAGGATTCCAGCGGCGTCGCCGCGCCATATTTGGCACGGCGGTACTGCGGATACCACTTGGTGAAATACACCGCGCTGTTGCGCGCCGCAAAGGCAAGGGCGAAGCCGCTCCACAGCGGCAGGCCCGGCAGGTAGATCGTCAGCATGTCGGCAACGAGCATCAGCACGAAGGCGGCAGTCCAGGCCCAGGTGATGATGTAGTTCGCCCGCAGGAAGCCGGGCAACTTGATGGTCTCGGCATCGACGGCCTCGCGGGCATATTGCAGCGTGAACGGCAGGCGGATCGCCAGCGACAGCAGCGCGATCGCCAACACGCCGCCATCGACCGCGAGCCGCACCGCCACCGGAGTCCAGTTGCCGTCGATCAGGGTGATGTAGCCGCCGAGTGCCCCGAACAGCAGCACTGACCCCGCTGTCAGCATCTTCACCGAGCCACCGCGGATGATGTCCCAGCCGATCATGCCGAGCGACAGCGCTGCTGCCGCGAACAGGCTGACGGCGGTGGAGGCCACCAGCATCAGCAAAGCGAAAGCACCGAACGGGGCGAAAATGAGAAAGAGCGTCATGGATTTTCCGATCGTTCTATCTTTACGATGTAAAGATACATTTAAGTCGGATCGACAGGCTCGTCAATCAAAATCTTTACAACGTCAAAATTATTAGAGGTCGGTAGTAAAAAGACATATATTACAATTAGATAAGAAAAAATGTAGTGCGGAGTCTGGGGCCCGATGGGATGACGAGGCGGGGTCGCTTCGCCGTGCCGATGATCGGTCGCTCAAATCGTCGAATGCGGGACCGGACAGGTATCGTTGACTGGCGTGACAATTTGGCGGGAAGCCAAAGCGCTGTCGGTCACATCGATGCCGGCGAGGGTGGTTCCGGTCAAGACCAGCACGATGGCCAGGCTGGCCCATGTCCCGCCGGGTTTTCCGCGCGCCGCCGCTGCGAGAGCGAGCTGCGCAGCCGCGCATGCGGTGGCGACGACAGCCGCAATCAGCACGTCTCCGGCCATAGCGAAGACCGCGAAGAAGATGATGCTCGAAAGGAAGCTGGTGAACAGCTTGCCGAGAAAGGCGATCATTGGTGCGTTCCGTTCGCGTTGACCCAGTTGCCGTGAAAGCCCGCGGGTACCCGATGGCCGAGTTGCACGAGGGCCATCGGCCCTGCCGCGACATCGCCGGCGTTGAAGACCGCAAGATCGCTGCGGTTCTGTCGCGCCCGCCATACCACGGCGAGCAGCCAGCTATCGCTATCCTCCGAATTACCATCTTTACACTGTCTAGATAAATAAAGGACGATAGAGGCTTCGTCAAGCAAAATCTTTACAGTGTAAAAATGACGCCATATAACGGCGACATGACGAAGCCGACGAAAACCGCCAAGCCCCGCGCTGTGCCGCCCGTACGCCGTAAGGGCGCCATCGGAGTTCCAGCGAAAAAAACCGCGGCAAAAAAAGCCGCCGGCGACCAATCTCCCTATCATCACGGGGACTTGCGCGGCGCGCTATTGAAGGCCGCCGAAATGGTACTGGAGCGCGATGGCCTGCAAGGCCTGACGCTGCGCGCCGTCGCCCGGGAAGCCGGCGTGTCGCATGCCGCGCCGACGCATCACTTCGGAGATCTGATCGGTCTGGTCAGCGAGCTCGCTGCCGTCGGCTTTCGTCGCTTCAACGCGGCCATGAGGGCGGCAGGTGAGACGGGCACGACGCCGATGGAGAGCGCGTTGGCGCGGGCCACGGCCTATCTGGCTTATGCCCGGGCGCGGCCCGGCATGTACAAGCTGATGTTCAGCACCGAACGACTCGACATGACCCGGCCAGCATTGCGCGAAGCCGCGGAGGCTTCCTTCGCCGGGCTGGCCAGCGTGGTCGGCACGCAGCACTCCGGCAACGTCGCGACCGACGATCTGACGCCCGATCAGGCCGCGCATATCGCCCGCACCTGGTCGCTGGTGCATGGCTTCACGATGCTGACCATCGATGGCCGCCTGGTTGATATCCTGCGCCGCCTTCCGGATGGCGCCGACGCCGAGACGCTGTTCATCGAAATGCTGAAGATTACGGTCGCTAGGAAGGACTGAAGCAACTCTTTCCAAATGATCGGCCGTTTTCGGCACGACAACGACAGCCAGATCGCCCTGAAACACCCCAACTCTAGCGCGAGGCCGCGAAGTCGGCGGTGCGGCCGCGCACACCCGCGATACCCGCCTTTGCCGTGCTGCAGCCAAAGCCGCGCGCAACCTCGTCCGCCGCCTTGCGGGCGATCTCGTTGGCGTCGGCATTCGCCGTCACGTCGATATAGGCAACATGGCACACGGCGCCGGGCGGCAGCCGCGTCACTACCAGCATCTGCTTGGCCTGCGGGCGGCCGGTCTTGTCGGGATCGTCGTTGTCGGCGATATGCCAGCGCTGGATCATGGCGAACGGCCTGCCGTTGGCGACCCGCCACTCCACGGAGTTGGTGGTCGAGTTGAACGGGCCGAACCCCTGCGCCGCCGCGGGCTCGCGGGCTGCGGCGCCGGCGCTGCGGCCGACCGAAATCTTCTCACGCAGGTCGTCTTCCTGCTTCAGCACCTTGAGCCCGGCATATCCGGGGCAAAGATACTCGGACGCGTAATCGTCGCCGTCGATCTTGAAGCTGGACAGCTTGCGGCAATCCTTGTCGGCCGTGGAGGTATAGGTGCTGGTGACCCCGTCGGAGGCAGCCGCGGAGCCGACGGCGCAGGCCAGAGCGGCGATGGCGGCAAGGTACATGGAACGAGACATCTAAGGTCATCCGTGAGAGCAACTGCCGGTTGGACGTTCACAAGCTGGGGAAGGTTCATGCGAAGTGGCTGACAGGGCCCGCGGAATCGATCTACAAGGCATATCCGGTATCTTTGTCCCTCAGCAGCGTCAGTGCCTTCAGATCATGCCCGTCCTGTCCAGCAAGCCCTACCGCGTCGGCCGCTCCAAAACCGGCCTCGGCCTGTTCGCAACCCAGCCGATCAAGAAGGGCAGCAAGATCATCCGCTATTTCGGGCCGATGCTCGACTGCAACAAGAAGAAGGACGACGCGGTCGAGAACAAATATCTGTTCCAGATCACCAAGCGCTGGACCGTCGATGGCTCGGTGCGCAAGAATGTCGCGCGCTACATCAACCACGCCTGCAAGCCGAATGCAGAGTCCGACGTCAGTACGCGCAAGCTCAAGATCGTCATCCGCGCGATCAAGAACATCGAGCCGGGCCAGGAAATCAACTACGATTACGGCACCGAATACTACAAGGAATACCTCAAGCCGATCGGCTGCAAGTGCGATTCCTGCGAGAAGAAGCGCAAGAAGAAGCTCGCCGAGGCGCGGGCCGAGAAGGCCGCGCTGAAAGCCAGGGCCGAGAAGAAGGCGCTGAAGCAGAAAGAGAAAGCCAGGCTTGCGAAGCAGGGCGATGGCCTGAAGGCGAAAGCCGCGCCGACGAAAAAGCCCACAGCCAAGGCGACCTCCGCAAAGACCACATCCCGTAAGTCCACCAAACGTGGAACGCCGGCTTCAGCCTAGGCGGGCCGTCGTTCAAGCTGCCACCCATCGCATGACGGCGGGCGGGCATTGCGCCCGACCGCCGTCGTATTCCGGTGGAAGTCACCGGGCCCTGCTGGCTTCTCAGGCCATCTTCAGGGCATGAGGAGCGCGAGCCGGTAGCGCGCGTTTCAGCGCCACCTTCCACGCATCCAGGGCAACCACGGCAGAGGTGACCGCCCAGAATACCGGATACTCGTAGCCGCCGGTGTTCCATGTCCAGCCGAAGCCCTTGACGACCTGCAAGGCGTAAACGGCGAACAGAAGCAGGGCGACCGCGCCCAGCGCTGCAAAGCGCGTGCAGATGCCGAAAATGAGCGTAATCGCGGCGATGGATTCAGCGGCGGCCGCAATCATCACCCAGATCTCCGGCGGATGAAATCCGGCCTTGGCAAAGAAGCCGGCGGTTCCGGCAGAGACTGCGCCTGCCGCAAATTTGCTGGCGATATGCGGGATCAGGAACGCACCGCACATGATGCGAAGAATATTATAGCCGTTCGTCAGGTCGAAATTTTCGGCCTTGACGCGAAAGTCGTCCCACGTGATCCACATAGCCTCAAGCCCCTTTTTGTTTTCCAGTACAGCTATGTAACCAAGGGGCCGCAACTCGGCGTTGATGTACCGCAAGCGCACGATGGTTCGACTCTCACGAAAGTGTGTAGCAAAGCGCCTAAAGCTTGCTGACGCGGATGTGCGGGCTGTTTCAATGCCGCATGCGGCCGGGTTGCCCCTCCTGCGGTCACTGATTATGTCTAGCCGATTGGACAGCGAGGAAACGTCATGGATGCCATCAAGCCGCTTCAGATCGATATCGTCTCCGATGTGGTGTGCCCATGGTGCTATATCGGCAAGCGGCGGATCGAGAACGCGCTGGCGCTGGCGCCCGAGGTGCCGGTTCATGTGAACTGGCGGCCGTTCTTCCTCAATCCCTGGATCCCGCGCGAGGGCATCGACCGCGATACCTACCTGGAGACCAAGTTCGGCTCGGTCGAGGCCTATAAGGGCATCGCGCAGCGCGTTGTCGCCGCGGCCTCCGAGGAGGGCCTCACCTACCGTCCGGAGACGGTGAAGCGCCAGCCCAACACCATCGATTGCCACCGGCTGATCCACTGGGCCGAGGCGGCCGGCAAGTCGGCAGAGATCAAGCAGCGTCTGATGGAATTGTATTTTCGCGACGGCGGCGATCTCACTTTGAGCGAAACGCTGGTGCAGGCGGCGGCCGATGTCGGACTGGATGCCGACGACATCCGTCGTCGCCTCGCGACCGACGAGGACGTCGAACGGATTTCGGCGGATGCCAAGGAAGCCTCTGACAAGGGCATCTCCGGTGTGCCGACCTTCGTGCTCGCCGGCAAATACGCGATCTCCGGCGCGCAGCCGGCCGATCAACTGGCGCGCGCGATCCGGCAGGTGTCGGCGGAGGTGAATGCGCAGGCGGCGGGGTAGGGTTCGTAGTAACGACCAAGCGCCGTCGTCTTCTCCCTCCCCCAAGCGCAGCAAAGCTGCGCGCAGTGGGGTCTGGCGGACGAATTCGTCCGCTCGACCACGCGAAGACGCGGGAGAGAGAAAAGAGCACCGCGCCTAACTACGGATTTTACGTACTACACTTCGCAGACCATCCATTGCCGACTGTCGCAGCTTCAATGCCGTAAATATCATCCCCGCCATGGGATCGTCGCTCCGCAGCGGAATCAGCACGTCACCGATCGCCAGCCGTTCGCGCCAGATGGGATCGATCATCGGATGGCCGGCGGTGGCCGTGGAATCGGCGCTGACGATTGTCGGATCGGCGCAGAGATGGCGGGTGAGGTCGAGCGTCAGTTGCACGCCCGGAGAGAATTTGGCGAAGCGCTCGTCGATGCCGAGCTTGAAATAGAACGCGCGGTCGAGATGCCGCAGCAGGATCGCCGCCGCGACCGGCGTGGTGCCGGCGCGCAGCGTGACGATCTCGCACGCGCCACGCTCGACCAGCGCCACGGCGGCGCGGCGAATGAAGGCGGCGTCGCCGGCGTCTTGCGCCAGCGCGGTGCCGCGTTGACCCTTCCAGCCGCTGGCTTCCAGCGTCAGGAAAACCTCGAGCGCAGCGCCGACGTCGCCGGGCGCGCGCGCGACATCGAAGGCGACCGCGCCATATTGTTCGGCGAGTCGGTGGCGCTGGCGCCGCAGTTCCTTCAGCTTCTTCGCGCCGATGCCGCCGCGCAACAATTCGTCGGCGTCGCGGGTCGCATCGAGGCTTGCTCGGGCGTGGGATTGCAATACGCGGGCCGCGGTGCCGCGCTCCGCAAGAACCGCGTCGATCGCCCGCATCGCTAAACCATCGAGCGACATGTCGCGCAGCACCAGCGCTCGGGCGCCGGCGAGGCGCGCCTGATCCATCAATCCCCGCACGGCGTCGTGGGCCAGGTCGCGATCGAGCAGCGGCGTGGTGAGCGTTCCGTAAGGGTGGGCGCTGACCAGCACGGGCAACGGCATACGATAGGCGCGCCAGGCGGAAATCGCCGGCAGCAGCCCGATCAGGTGCGGAGTGCCGGCGCTATCGCTCCAGGCTTGCAGCACGGCGGCGTCGGTGCGGCCGGCGGCGGAAGCGTTCACTGCCAGTTCCCATTCGGGCAGGTAATAGCCGTTCGGCTCGATTGCCCGGTCGGCCAGGGCGCGCCACGGCTCAATGGCGATGGCGGCGAGCGGCGCAAGCGCGTGTGGCCGCGAAGGCCGGCTGGCCGCGGTGATCGATCCGCCCTGTATCGCCACTGGATCCGCCAACCTGACACGTCCTCGATTCCGCGGCTCGCGGGGAGACTGCGCCCGGCGCCGCCGAACCCCCCGCCGTGATCGCCGAAGGATAGGTTAAACATCCCAAAATCGGGTTTGTCCTGCGCTAAAATCGGTCGAAAATCTTAAACGGCGGTTTACCTCGCCGACCGTCGCGGTGCGGCCATGATTGGGCTAGGAAATAGCCCGGTCGGCACGGTATCAAGGCGCCGGAGGAGCAAGCGATGAAAATCTTTCTAGTGGCGATCATGGCCCTGGCCATGCTGGCGATACCCGTCGCGGCGCAGGTGGGTGGCAAGCGTAACCAGGGCGGCGGCGAAGGTCCGAAGGGGCCGGTCGGCCCGAAGGTCGATGAGAAGGCCTACAAGGCGGCCTTGGAGCGCATCCCCGAACCCAAGGAAAAATACGATCCCTGGGGCGGCGTGGCGCCCGCGGCGCCGACGGCGGCCAAGAAAAAATGAAGCCAGCCAGCCCTCGCGGTGCGGCATCGAACCCGATAACCGCCGATCGCGACGGATAGAAGCGGCAGCCCGTCGCATTGCTGATACGCGGTTGTTCTGATCGGATCGCCGGCACGGAGCGGACGCCACGCGAAGCTCGTTACCGGGGAGTGCGCTTGATGTTGGGTCCTGCCGTTCGCAACGCTATCGTCGTTGCAGCCGTCGTGCTGGGGACGTCCGCGGCGTGGGCGGAAAGCCGGATGGCACTGGTTATCGGCCAGTCGGCCTATCGCGCGGTGGCCGCGCTGCCCAATCCGGCCAACGACGCCAAGGCGATGGTCCAGATGCTCGGCGACGCCGGCTTCGAGGTGCAGTCGGCCTCCGATCTCAGCCAGAATGAGTTGCGCGCAAAGATCGGCGACTTCGCCGCCAGCGTCGCGGCCAAGGGTCCCGACACCGTGTCGCTGGTGTTCTACGCCGGCCATGGCCTGCAGATCGACGGCGAGAACTATCTGGTGCCGATCGATATCGACCCGAAGCGCGAAGCCGACATTCCGCTGCAGGCGGTGCGGCTTAACGACATTCTCAATACGCTGACCTCGGTGCCGTCGAAGACCCGCATCATCCTGCTCGACGCCTGCCGTAACAATCCATTTCCCGGCATTAACAAGTCGGCCGGCCGCGGCCTGGCGCAGGTCGATGTCCGGTTCGGCACGCCGGGCACGCTGCTGTCGTTTTCGACCTCGCCCGGCGCCGAGGCCGAAGACGGCAGCGGCGGCAACAGTCCCTACACGACGGCGCTGCTGAAGGCCGGCCGCGAGCCGAACCTTTCGATCGAAGATGCCTTCAAGCGCGTGCGGCTGTCGGTCAACCAGGCCACCGAAGGCCGCCAGACGCCATGGGAAAGCTCCTCGCTGGTCAGTGACTTCCGGTTCTTCGGGCAGAGCGGTACGGCGGCGAAGCCGGTGGCGAAGCGCACCGTGGATGACTGGAAGCGCGATCTGGAGGGCAAGCCGGCAGGGGCCGCGAACGAGTTGATCGTGTCGGATGGTTCGGTGGAGGCCTACGAGGCATTTGTCACGCTCTACGCCCAGCCGCCGCTTGGCCCGCAAGCGCGCGAATGGCTCGACCGGCACTACAAGATGGTGGCGTGGAACAATGCGGTGATCAGCAATACCGCGACGTCGTATCGCGACTTCCTCAGCAAGTATCCTGACACGGACCTTACAGCCACGGCGCAGAAGCTTGAGGATCGTACCCGCAACAAGCCAGTGCCCGCAGCGGCGGTCGGCGGGATTGCGCCCACCAATGTCGCGCTCGCCGCGCCGACCTGCCCATGCAGCGCGCCGCCGGCCGCCGCGCCGCGCAAAGCCGATGGGCCGGCGAAGAAGCGCGTCGATCCCGATGCCCGGCGTGCCGCGCGCACACCGGCGCGGCGGATGCGCGAGATCGACGATGAAATCGTGGTGATCCCGCGCGCCCCGCCGGTCTATTACGCGCCGGCGCCCGGGCGTTATATCGGCGGTGGTGGATATGGCGGGAATTTCGGCGGTCGCGGTCGCTATTGATTTTGGTCGAACGTTATGCCGAGCTGCGGTTGCGGCGCGATCGTTTCTGATTGTATCGATCAAGGGGGGCATCGGCGCGGTTGGCGCGTGGCGCGATGCGGTGATATAACGGGGCAGATTTCCACGGAGCATCCCAATGAAAGTTTTCCGCGCCGCTGCGCTGGTCGCCATGCTGGCAGGGCCTTATCTGGCCGTTCCGGCCGCCGCCCAGCACATGAACCTGATGCCGGAGCTGAAGAGCAAGTCGCCGGAAGAGAAGGAACAGGACGCCATCGCCGAGAAGGCGTACCGCGAGTCTTTACGCAAGATTCCGGACGCCAAGGCCGGCGCCGATCCCTGGGGCAATGTGCGCAGCGAGGCGCCGAAACCGGCACCGGCGAAGCGTACCAAGACCGGCAACGCTGCCAACTAGGCGTGATCGACGTCTGCGGTTGCCGCAGGCCAGTAGCGCCGCGGGAATTCTTCCGGCCAGCACCGCGAAGTCTGGTCGGACAGCGCGTGCAGCAAGGTCTCGGCACCATCCGCGTAGGACGCATTGTCCGGCAACCCGAGCATTGGCGCCCAGCCATGGGACATCGGCTCATCCGAACCGCGCACCGCAAAAGCGGGACTCCACCACCACGCCGGTGCCGGCGAACGTTCGTCCTCGGCGACGGCCAGCCAGCGCGCATATTCGTGTACGGCGCGGCCAAACTGGAATTTCTCTGCGGGATG
>NZ_JAQGJD010000086.1 GCF_028290785.1 Tardiphaga sp.
CGAAGGAAGCCGTGCCGATCATGGCGGTGGCCGCCATCATGGCCAACCTGTCGCGCATTCTGGCGTGGTGGCGCGAAGTCGACTGGCGCGCCACCGCGGCCTATTCGGTCACCGGCATTCCCGCCGCGGCACTCGGCGCCCGCACGCTGCTGACCCTGCCCTCCCACGCGGTGGATATCACCATGGGCGTGTTCTTCATCTCGATGGTGCCGCTGCGACACTGGCTGGCGCGGCGCCGGTTCACGATCAATCTCTGGCATCTCGCCATCGGCGGCGCCATCATCGGTTACATCACCGGCATCGTGGTCTCGTCGGGCCCGCTCAGCGTGCCGCTGTTTTTGTTCTACGGCCTGACCAAGGGGGCCTTTCTCGCCACCGAAGCGGCGAGTTCGCTCGGGCTCTATCTCAGCAAGTCCGTCACCTTCCAACAGTTCGGCGCGTTGACATCAGACGTGTTGCTGAAAGGCGTGATCGCCGGCTCGTCGCTGATGGCCGGCGCCTTCATTGCCAAGCGCTACGTGCTGAAACTCGACGCCAACGTTTTTCGGCTGGTGATGGACGGGATCATGCTTCTTGCAGGGGTGAGTATGCTGTGGAACGCCTTCGCAACCACTTCCTGACGCCGCGCGAGCGTATCAAACGACAATCGGCCGCAACGATGCGGCCGACCCATTCTCGTCGATGTGATGGACGGCTGGATCAGTAACCGCAGGACCCGCAGCGCGGCTGCACGGGCGCGTAATAGGTCCGCGCCGGAGCGACCATCTGGACCCGCTGCTGCGTCGCATATTGCGGCGGAATCTGCTCGTACTCGACGCGCGACGGCGCGACCATGACGGTCTTGGGCACCATCACGGTCTCATACTGAGCCGGGGTGCGGCGTGCCACGGTGCGCCCGGGAGCCACCATTACCGTCTCTTCGACGGTGCGGTACTGCGGCGGAACGACCTGCTGCTGATAGCAGGTCTGGCACGGCGGCGGCGCGTAGCAGTTATAGCAGCCGGCCGAGGCCACATCGGGCATGGCCATCGCGGCGACGGCGGCGAACGTTGCAAAAGCAATCAATTTCTTCATGATCGGATCCCGTGGCAGGAGCTTGTTGGAAATGGGTTGGTATCGCTGGTCCGCGACACTAGATAAGCCCCCTCATCCGTCAACGCGATCCTGCTATTTACCTTGATGAACGTGCTTAAGAACGGATGGCGGCGGGCGTGACAATTGCCGGCAATCTTCCGCTTGTAGCGGCCGAATGATCGCGTCGCGCACAACTGTGCTATTCAACGTCCTTACCTACAGACAGCGATTCCCCCATGGCCAAATCCTCCCTCTCCTTCGTCTGCCAGAACTGCGGCGCGGCGTATAATCGCTGGCAGGGCAAGTGCGAGTCTTGCGGCGAGTGGAACACGCTGGCCGAGGAGGACACGACCGGCGCCACCACGATTCCGGTCAGCGCGCGCTCCAAGCGCAAGGGCCGGCTGTTCAACCTGGAAAGCCTGACCGGCAAGAGCGCGGACGCGCCGCGGATTCCGTCGGGCATGGCCGAGCTCGACCGCGTCACCGGCGGCGGGTTCGTACGCGGCTCGGTGCTGTTGATCGGCGGCGATCCCGGCATCGGCAAATCGACGCTGCTGACCCAGGCGACCTCGCTGATGGCGCGCGCCGGCCACCGCGTGGTCTACATCTCCGGCGAAGAAGCCGTGGCCCAGGTGCGGTTGCGCGCCGAGCGGCTCGGCCTGTCGGACGCCTCGGTGCAGCTGGCGTCGGAGACCTCGGTGGAGGACATCGTCGCCACCCTGTCGGAAGGCGCGGTGCCGCGGCTGATCGTGATCGATTCGATCCAGACCATGTGGACCGATACCGTGGAATCCGCGCCCGGCACCGTGACCCAGGTCCGCGCCTCCGCGCAGGCGCTGATTCGCTTTGCCAAGAAATCCGGCGCCACCATCATCCTGGTCGGCCACGTCACCAAGGACGGCCAGATCGCCGGCCCCCGCGTGGTCGAGCACATGGTCGATGCCGTGATGTCGTTCGAGGGCGAAGGCTCGCAGCAGTTCCGGATTCTGCGCGCGGTGAAGAACCGCTTCGGCCCGACCGACGAGATCGGCGTGTTCGAGATGACCGGGCTGGGCCTGCGCGAGGTCTCCAACCCCTCCGAACTGTTCCTGTCTGATCGCGATCTCGGCAGCCCGGGCACCGCGGTGTTCGCCGGCATGGAGGGCACCCGCCCGGTGCTGGTGGAACTGCAGGCGCTGGTGGCGCCGACCACCTTGGGCACGCCGCGCCGCGCCGTGGTCGGCTGGGATTCCAACCGGCTGTCGATGGTGCTGGCGGTGCTGGAGGCGCATTGCGGCGTGAAACTGTCGGGCTACGACGTCTATTTCAATGTCGCCGGGGGCCTGCGCATCAACGAGCCCGCCGCCGATCTGGCGGCGGCTGCGGCGCTGGTTTCCTCGCTGTGCAATGCGCCGCTGCCCACCGATGCGGTGTATTTCGGTGAAATCTCGCTGTCCGGCGCGGTGCGCCCGGTGGCGCAGACCTCGGCACGGCTGAAAGAGGCCGCCAAGCTCGGTTTTGCTCGCGCGGTGCTGCCGGAATCGGCGCGCGGCGACGCCGGCGGCGATGCCGGGCTGACATTGGGCAGCGTCGGCGGCCTGACCACTTTGGTGGCGGATATCGCCGCACGGGGCGTCAAGCCGACCCGGGAAAACGCTGGCCGGGACAACAGCAAAAGCACAGCCGGCGACAAAAACACCGCCCCGGCCCGCTTCAAGCGCGGCGAGGGCTGAAGCGGCGTGACGTTTCACGCCGCCGCCGCTATACATCCCGCGTACCTCGAAACCACCCTGTGTGCGACACGCTCCATTAAGGCATCGGAACAATGATGTGAGGATGGGCGCGTTAGCGGTTTTCTGGCTGTGCCAGACGTGCCATATCACCGTCACCCGAACCGGCAGCTGCGCCGATTCGGGTTTTGAGATTTACGAGCGGACCTGACCAGCCGATGCCGATAACGATTCTCGATCTTGTCCTGCTCGGGGTGATGCTGATCTCCGGCCTGCTCGCGATGGTCCGCGGCTTCATGCGCGAGATCCTGTCGATCGCGGCCTGGGGCGCCGCCGCGCTGGTGACGCTGTTCGCGTTCCAGAAGCTGCTGCCTTCCGCCAAGGCCTATATCGCCAACGATACCGTCGCCACCGTGGCCGTGATTGCCGGCGTCTTTATCGGCACGCTGATCATCGTCTCCATCATCACGGTGCGAATCTCCGACATGATCCTGGATTCGCGCATCGGCGCGCTGGATCGCACGCTGGGCTTCCTGTTCGGCCTCGCCCGCGGGCTCCTGATCGTGGTGGTGGCGTTCCTGTTCTTCTCCTGGCTGGTGCCGGACAAGCAGCGTCCGGACTGGGTCACGGGGGCCAAATCACGGGTTGTTTTGCAGGGAACCGGCGATTGGCTGATGGCGCTCTTGCCGGATGACCCCGAGAACACCATCTTGAAGAGATTCAAGAAGAACAAGCCCGATGAGGATGCCACCGACCCCGAGCCGACAACGGCGCCGGGGGCGACCGATGGCTATTCCAAGCCTGCCCGCGACAGCCTCAAGAAGCTGATCGATGGCAAGCCGGCGGCGAAGTAGTCGTTCGTAGTTTGCTCTTAATCTGCGTTTAGTTTTCTTGCGACAAGAGAGGCGATGAACCCGATGCAAAGCCCTTCCCACGACGCAGCTAAACCAGACCTCGAACCAGACCATCATCACAACTTCCGCGACGACGATCTCGATGGCGACATGCTGCGCGAGAAGTGCGGCGTGTTCGGCATCTTCAACCATCCCGACGCCGCCGCCATCACCGCGCTCGGGCTGCACGCT
>NZ_JAQGJD010000103.1 GCF_028290785.1 Tardiphaga sp.
AACGAAGGCGCGGGTCCGCTGGCCAACAACATCGGCCCGGAACGCACCGAGGCGATCCGCGTGGCGCTGGGCATGAAGGCCGGCGATGCCGCGTTCTTCGTCGCCGGTGATCCCGCAAAATTCTACAAGTTCGCCGGCCTCGCGCGCACGCGCCTGGGTGAAGAGCTGAACCTGATCGACAAGGAGCGCTTTGCGCTGGCCTGGATCGTCGATTTCCCGATGTACGAATACGACGAGGACGAGAAGAAGGTCGAGTTCTCGCACAACCCGTTCTCGATGCCGCAGGGCGGCCTGGAGGCCTTGCTGACCAAGGATCCGCTGACCATCAACGCGTTCCAGTACGACATCACCTGCAACGGCTTCGAGATCGCCTCCGGCGGCATCCGCAACCACAAGCCCGACGCGATGGTGAAGGCGTTCGAGATCGCCGGCTACGGCGAGGACACCGTGATCGAGCGCTTCGGCGGCATGTACCGCGCCTTCCAGTATGGCGCGCCGCCGCATGGCGGCATGGCGGCCGGCGTCGATCGCATTGTCATGCTGCTGTGCGGCACCAGCAACCTGCGCGAGATCTCGCTGTTTCCGATGAACCAGCGCGCCGAAGATCTGCTGATGGGCGCGCCGTCCGAAGCTACCCCGAAGCAGTTGCGCGAGGCGCACATCCGGCTCAATCTGCCGGAAGCCTGATCGACTGATCCAGTAAACCACCTTTGAGTTCGGAAGCGCGGGAAGTACGCATGTCATCATATTCAGACGATCTCAGCTCCGCGGCGCTGGCCTATCATCGTCTTCCGCGGCCGGGCAAACTCGAGATCCAGGCGATCAAGCCGCTCGCCAACCAGCGTGACCTCGCTCTGGCCTATTCGCCGGGCGTCGCCGCGGCCTGTCTGGCGATCGCCGCCGACCCCGCCGAGGCGGCGTCGCTGACCATCCGCGCCAACCTGGTGGCGGTGGTCTCCAACGGCACCGCGGTGCTCGGCCTCGGCAACATCGGCCCGCTGGCTTCCAAGCCGGTGATGGAAGGCAAGGCGGTGCTGTTCAAGAAGTTCGCCGGCATCGACGTGTTCGATATCGAGATTGCCGCCGACACCATCGAGCGCGTGGTCGAGACGGTCGCGGCGCTGGAGCCGACCTTCGGCGGCATCAACCTCGAGGACATCAAGGGTCCGGAGTGTTTCGAGATTGAGGCGCAGCTCAAGGCGCGCATGAAGATCCCGGTGTTTCACGACGACCAGCACGGCACCGCGATCATCGTTGGCGCCGCCATCACCAATGCGCTGCTGCTCAACGGCAAGCAGCTCAAGGACTGCAAGATCGTCTGCTCCGGGGCCGGCGCGGCGGCGATCGCCTGTCTCAATTTGCTGGTGCATCTCGGCGCCCAGCTCAAGAACATCTGGGTCTGCGATATCGACGGCGTCGTGCACGAAGGCCGCAACACGCTGATGGACCGCTGGAAGGCGGTCTATGCGCAGAAGACCGACGCGCGCACGCTAGGCGACGTCATCCCCGGCGCCGATATCTTCCTCGGGGTCTCCGCGCCGAACGTGCTGAAGCCCGAGATGGTCAAGAAGATGGCCGACAAGCCGCTGGTGATGGCGCTGGCCAATCCCAATCCCGAGATCATGCCCGACGAAGCCCGCAAGGCGCGGCCGGATGCGATGATCTGCACGGGACGTTCGGACTTTCCGAACCAGGTCAACAATGTGCTGTGCTTCCCGTTCATCTTCCGCGGCGCGCTCGATGTCGGCGCGACCGCGATCAACGAGGCGATGAAGATCGCCGCGGTGGACGCCATCGCCCAGCTCGCGCGCGACCCGCCGTCGGATGCGGTGGCGCCGGGCTTCGACAACGAGGCCCAGGGTTTCGGTCCGGGATCGCTGATCCCGAGCCCGTTCGATCCGCGGCTGATCCTGCGCATCGCGCCGGCGGTGGCCAAGGCGGCGATGGATTCCGGCGTGGCGACGCGTCCGATCGCCAATTTCGACGACTATCTCGCCGGCCTGGAGCGCTTCGCGTTCCGCTCCGGCCTGGTGATGAAGCCGGTGTTCGCGAAGGCCAAGAGCCAGCCGGTGCGCGTGATCTACGCCGAAGGCGAAGACGAGCGCGTGCTGCGCGCCACGCAGGTGGTGCTCGAAGAGAAGCTGGCGCGCCCGATCCTGGTCGGACGGCCGTCCGTGGTGGAAGCGCGCATCAAGCGCTTCGGTCTGGCGATCCGCGCCGGCACCGATTTCGACCTCATCAATCCCGAAGACGATCCGCGCTACCGCTCCTACGTGCAGTCCTACATCGACGTCGCCGGACGCCACGGCGTGACGCCGGACGCGGCGCGCACGGTGGTGCGCACCAACGCCACGGTGATCGCCGCACTCTCGGTGGTGCGCGGCGAGGCCGATGCCATGATCTGCGGCGTCGAAGGCCGCTACATGAGCCATCTGCGCCACGTCCGCGAGATCATCGGCTTCCTGCCGGGGGTCAGCGACTTCGCCGCACTGGCGCTGATGA
>NZ_JAQGJD010000124.1 GCF_028290785.1 Tardiphaga sp.
CGGTGGCGGGGCAGCCGCAGGCGGCGCCGGGCGCGGTGGCGCAGCACCGGGCGGCGGACCTTTCGGCGGCGCCTTCGGCGCGGCCTTCGGATCGCCTTCAGGCGCCGGTGGTGGTGCCGCCTGCGCGACAACGATGGCGGCGTCGCCAGCCAGCGCGTGTGAAACGGGTGCTGCGAATTGGACGACGCCAAGGGCGGTCGTGGCCAGCAGCAGAAGACGAAGTTTTGTCATGATAGACTGAGATCCCCCGGGAAAATTTTCAACAAACGATTTGTTGGCCGAATGCTTCGTAGACATCTGGCGTAACGATCAACTGATAACGGTAGGGCCGCATTGTGGCGGTGCCCAACGGCCACGCCATTTTTATTTCGTCCATAACGCAGACCTGAACGCGCTTTGTTCATAGCGCATTCAGGCCCGTATAACATTGGCAACTACATAGTCGGCGACGGCGGCATATCCGGCTGGCCGGGATTCACATCGGGGCCGACAGGTACTTCTTCCGGCACGTAACCCGGCAATTCGTCGGGCTGATTCGGCGTATCGGGTTCGCGTACCGGCGTCGGTATCTCCGGCCGCGGATTGCCTGGCGGGCTTTCCTGCGGCGGCTCGGCCGGTTGCCCGGGCTGGATCGGAGGATCCTCGACGGGCGACATCAGATCGCGACCTTACGGTTGGTGCCGATGTCCGGGCGCGTGCCGGTCACGGCGGCGGCGGCCATCTTCACATAGCTGATCACGGTGCCCGGCGAGTCCCAGAACTCGGCCTCATCGGGAGTGAATTTGAGCACTCGAATATTAGGATCCTCAGCGCTGTCCCACCACGCCTTGGCGGGCGTCCCGAACAATTCCTTGATTTTGGCGCGGTCGTTAGAGACCACGGCGGTCCCGCTGACGGACACGAACTTCATGTCTCCCGCATCCGCGAAGGAGAGGTTGACGTTCGGATTGGCCGCGATCTCGTCATCCTTATGCCGGCGCGCGTCGCTGAGAAAAAACACGGTATTGGCGTCGCGATCCAGATAAGCCGCCATCGGCCGGGCGCGCAGTTTTTCGCCATCGCGCGTCACCAGCATGGCGAAGCCGATCTTCTTCATCAGCTCCCAGGTGCGATCGATATCGGCGACGGTATTGTCGTTGGCCATGTCTCTCTCCTGTATTGGTTGCGGCGATAACGACGCGAGTGCCGCGATGTTCCCGAACGACAGGTTTGACAGCCGCGGTGGAACCTCGCATCAAGGCGCTTTCAAGGGGAGGTCAAATGCCGATCGCTTATTGGTGCATTCTGGTCGCGGCGTTGCTGCCGCTGATGCTGGTCGGCTACGCGAAGTCGAGTTCGAAAGACAACAATACGCCGCGCGATTCCGCCGAAAACCTCGCAGGCGCAAAACGCCGGGCCTATGCGGCGCACCAGAATGCCTACGAGAATTTCCCATTCTTTGCGGTCTCAGTCCTTGCCGCGCTGAACTTCGGCGCCTCGCCCGGCACGGTGAGCGGGCTTGCGCTGCTCTACATCGCGTTCCGGCTCATCTACTCCTGGCTCTACATCGCCGACAAGCCGAGCCTGCGCTCGGCGGCCTATGCCGGCGGGCTGTTCGCGAATATCGCAATCTTCGTACTTCCTGCGTTCAGATAGGCGACTTCACTCGGACGCATGGCAGACGGCCTCGATGTTGTGGCCGTCGGGATCGAGAACAAAGGCGCCGTAGTAGTTCGGGTGATAGTGCGCGCGAAGCCCGGGTGGGCCGTTATCGCGACCGCCCGCGGCGATCGCGGCCTGATAGAACGCATCGACAGCGCTGCGATCTTTCGCGACAATCGCGATGTGCACGGGCTTGTTGAGAGCACCTTCGCCGCCGATCCAGAAATCTGGCTTGCCGTCGGCGCCAAACCCGGCGGCCGGCGAATAGCCACTCTGCTCTTCGGTGACTTCCATCACCACGCTGTAGTCGAGCGGCGCCAGCGCGCGGACATAGAACTCCTTGGCGCGTTCAAAGTCGGAAACCGAAAAGCCGATGTGATCGATCATCGCAAGCTCCTGCGAGGTTCAGCCCGGATCAGCGTAACGAAATCCGGGGCTACATCCAACCTCAGCGAGTTATTTTGCCGTCTGCCTGTGCCGCAAGAACCGCCCCAGCAGCTTGCGCTTGCCCTTGCGCGGAATGAGATCGATGTCGCTGACCAGCTTGGCGCCACCCTTGCGGCGTTCCAGCACGATCTTGCGGCTGTGGAAGACCTCGAGTTCGGCGCGGTGCGCGACTGACACCACGGTGGCGTTGGGCAGCTCTTCGGTCAGCAGCTCCATCATCTTGTCCTGGCTCTTGGCGTCGAGCGCGGAGGTCGCTTCATCCAGCACGATGATGTCGGGGTGGTGCAGGAACAGCCGTGCAAAAGCGAGGCGCTGCTTTTCGCCGCCGGACAGGGTCTGGTCCCACGGCGCATCTTCTTCGATTTTCTCCTTGAGGTGGCCGAGCCCGACCTTGTCGAGGGCCTTGCCGATCTCTTCGACGCTCCAGTCCTCCGCCGCCGCCGGATAGGCCGCCGCGCGGCGCAGCGTGCCGGAGGGCACGTAGGGCTTTTGCGGCAGCATGAATAGCCGCCGATCCGGATGGAAATTGATACTTCCGCCGCCCCACGGCCATAGCCCGGCGATGGCGCGCACCAGCGTGCTCTTGCCGGTACCGCTCTCGCCCGCCACCAGCAGGCGCTCGCCGGGTTCGATCACAACTTCGGCGTCGCCGACCACGGCCGTGCCATCGTCGAGCGTCACCGAGAGATCGTGCAGGCTGAGCATGGTATCGCCGGTGGTCTCGCCGCGGGTGATGCGGCCGATGCCATCACCGCGCTCCGCGCGCTCGAGGCCATCCAGCGACATCATCAGCGAGGCAATGCGGCGCGCGCAGGCATTCCAGTCGGCGAGGCGCGGATAGTTATCGACCAGCCAGCCGAACGCCGCCTGCACGATCGTGAAGGCGGAGGCCGCCTGCATCACCTGGCCGAGCGACATGCTGCCGTCGAGAAATTTTGGCGCGCACAGCAGCAGCGGCACCACCGGCGCGATCAGGCTGGAGCCCTGCGACACCAGGGTGGTGCGCATGTGCTGATGCGCCAGCCGCGCCCACTGCTTCAGCACGCTGGCAAACGTCTTGTCGATGCCGGCACGCTCTTCCTCCTCGCCGCCGAGCAGCGCGATGCTCTCGCCGTTCTCGCGCACCCGGGTCAGCGCATAACGATACTCTGCCTCGGCCTGGTTCTTGTCTTCCGAGGTCTGCACGAAGGCGCGGCCGATCACCATGATCGAACCCGAGGCGATGCCGGCATAGAGCACGGCGGCGATCACCAGGAAGCCGGGGATGGTAACGACCGAACCTCCGATGGAAAGCGTCAGCGCGCCGCCGATGGTCCACAACACGACGATGAAGGTGGTGGCCGACAGAAAGGCCGAGATCACGCCGGCGGCGAAATCCACCGGCGAGTCGGTGGCGACGCGCAAATCCTCGGCGATGCGATATTCCGGATTCTGGTGATCGCCGCTGACCAGGTTGAGTTGGTAGTAGCGGCCACTGGTCAGCCAGCGCGACACCACCGAGGCGGTCAGCCAGGCACGCCAACGGCGCTGGATGCCCATCCGCGTATAGACCTGCGCCACGCCGAGCAGCACGCTGCCGATCGCCAGCGGAAAGAAGATTCCGGTGAGGGTCCAGACGGTGCCGGCGTCGCGCCTCTCGATGGCGTCGAAGATCGCGCGGTTCCAGACGTTGATGCCGTACTGGAAGCCGACATTGGTGACGATCAGCAGCAGCAGCCCGATCGAGAATGCCCAGGCCAGCTTGTCGCCGCTGGCGCCCCAGAATCCCTTGGCGCTGATCCAGAATCGCGTCAGCAGATAGTCTTTACGCGCCTGCTCCGCCTCCTCGGGGGTGAGTTCCGGATCCGGCTCGAGCAACTCCGGCGGCGGCGGCTCGACCTGCTGGCCGGTCTCGGCAACGACCTCGACGATCGGGGTTCGGGCAACGTCGGATTCGTCTACGGCAGGCTTGTTCATACTGCCATAACGCGAAAGAAATCAAAAGGTTCCATCGGGTTCCGCCAGTCGCGGCGACGGCGTCTCAGGAGGACGTTGGAGTCTGCGGGGAGGTCTCGGCCCGTTGCCGCCGCCAATTCCCGACCTTGGTCAGCACGCGCGACAACTGCTCGATCGAATACGGCTTCTGCAGCAGCTCGAATCCGAAGGTGCCGTTCTGCGCCAGCACGTGGCTGTAGCCGGAGGTCAGCACCACCGGTAGATCGGCATGGCGCCGGCGGATTTCCTGCGCCATCTCGATCCCGGTCATGCCCGGCATGACCACATCGGAAAACACCACGTCGTAGCCGAGTGGATGTCGGTCGAGCTCAGCCAGCGCATCGCGGGCGTTGGTCATGAGCGTCGGCGCGTAGCCAAGCTCACTCAGCGCGTCGGCGGCGAACTGCCCGACGTCGCGATTGTCCTCCACCACGAGAACGGAAAGGCCCTCGCCATCGACCACGGGATCATTGCTGGCGATCGCTGACGGTGCGACGCCATCGATCGACACCCGCGGCAGGTAGAGCGTGAAGGTGCTGCCCTTGCCGACGACGCTTTCGACAATCACCTCGCCGCCGGACTGTTTGGCAAAGCCGAACACTTGCGACAGGCCGAGGCCGGTGCCCTGCCCGACTTCCTTGGTGGTGAAAAACGGCTCGAAGATGCGCTCGAACTGATCGCGGGGAATGCCGACACCGGTATCCTCGATCGCTACCGCGACATAGCCGTCGGGGTTTTGCACGATGGCGCCCGGCAGTTCCGGCGCGGCGCACACGGTGATCGTAAGCCGTCCCTCGCCGCGCATGGCGTCGCGGGCATTCACCGCGATATTGATCAGCGCCGTCTCGAACTGACCGGCGTCGGCATGCACGAACAGGGGATCGTCAGGCAACCGGATGACGATCTCGACCGGCGAGCCGGTCAGCGTGCCGACGATATCGCTGACCGAGCGCACGCAGTGGCCGACGTCGAACACTTCCGGCTTCAGTGTCTGCCGCCGCGCGAAAGCGAGCAGTTGCGCCGTCAATTTGGCGGCGCGGTTCACGGTATCCGAAATCGCCGCCACATAGCGGGCCTGCCGCTCCGGCGCGAGGCCCGGCCGCTGCAGCAGATCGACCGAGGAGCGGATCACGGTGAGCAGGTTGTTGAAGTCATGGGCCACGCCGCCGGTGAGCTGGCCCAGCGCTTCCAGCCGCTGGCCGTGCCTCAGCGCCTCTTCGGCCTCCAGCCGCCGGGCGGACTCGGCGTACAGTTTGCGGGTCCGGCGCAGCGCCAGCGCGAGCAGCAGGAACAGAAGCGCGGTCGCGGGAATGCCGAAGATCAGATGCTGGCTGATGGTGGAAAGCCATCGCGCGCGGATCGCCGACGTATCGAGGCCGGCCGCCACGTAGACGGGATAGCCTGTCAGGCGCTGATAGCCGAGCCGGCGCTCGACGCCGTCGCCGGGCGAGACGATCGTCATCAGGCCGCCGGCGGGATCGGCCGCCATCTGCTGGCCGACCGGTCCGCTCCGATCGATGCGCAGATCCTTCTGCAGCGCCGGATAGCGCGCCAGGATGGCGCCGTCGGTCAGGCCGAGCGCCAGGAAGCTGCCGGCGTCACGCCCGATCCGGGCATAGAAATCCGAAAAGTACTCCGGAAACACGGAAGCCTGGATCACGCCCGAAAAACTGCCGTCGCTGGTTTCACGGCGGCGGCTGACACCGAAAAACGGGGCGCCCTGATAGGGCGGGCGTGGCAGCAACGTCTTGCCGATGAAGAGCCTGACATCGCGGGTGACGTGCGCACTGAAATAGTCGCGATCGGTGAAGTCGATAGTTGGCGCCGGCAGGATCAGGCTGTTGACCAGCGCGCGGCCCTGCGCGTCGAATATCCACGCGGACTTCATCTGCGGCAGCGCATCGGCCAGCAACTTCAGCCGGGCATGGAGCTGTCCTTCCTGGGCCTTGATTTCGGCGTCGGACTTGCCGCGGACGATCTCGTTGATTTCCGACAGGCTGCGGTCGATGGTCTCGAACACTTTCAGCGCGTGTTCGTGGGCGACATCCAGGGTGCGCTCGATCTCACGATCGGCGATCTTCCAGGTCGATTTCCAGGACGTGACTGCAGCAAAGGCGAACAGCGCAACGGGAAAGGCCAGCGATGCGGCCATCATCCATTGCAGGAGCTTGAGCGAATTGTTTTGCGCGGTCTTCACGGCCCCTGCCTGACTGGAGGCGGAAGCTTACCTGAATCGGCGGGTCGAACAAATCGTTGCCGGAGTGGAACCGGCCGCCCTACGCATCCCGGCGAGAGCCGGCCGTTCACTAAAGGGGTTGGCGGTATTGCATCACAACCGTGTGTTCCCTGTAACGACGGCCATGGTGCGCCCGAACTGCTGGATATGAGCTTGAGCAAGCGTGCACCCGCATCGCTTTCGAGGTTCCCCCCAGAATGTAAGCCGGAGTTAGCTACATGACCGAGCCAACTGTTGAAGACCGCCGCCCTCCTCCTTCCGGAACTCCGTTGCGCGGTTTGAACCGTCGCAGCCTGTTTGGAGTCGCGGCCGGCGTCGCCGCGCTGGCGACGTTCGGAATCACCGAGGCGTCGGCGCAAGCGGCCGGGGTGAAGAACATCGTGCTGGTGCATGGCGCCTGGGCCGATGGCTCGTGCTGGTCCGAGGTGATCCCGCTACTGCAGGCGCAGGGATACAACGTCACCGCGGTGCAGAACCCCTTGACCTCGCTCGCCGACGACGTCGCCGCTACCAGGCGCGTGCTGGCCATGCAGGATGGCCCGACCGTGCTGGTCGGCCACTCCTATGCCGGCATGGTGATCACCGAGGCCGGAGTCGATCCGAAGGTGACCGCACTGGTCTATCTCGCAGCGCGCGCCCCCGATGCCGGCGAAGATTTCAACGCACTGGCCGCCACCTATCCGACGGCGCCGGTGCGCGCCGGCATCCAGAAGCACGACGGCTATCTGTGGCTGTCCGAGGACGCCTTCGTCAAACATTTCGCCGGCGATGTGGAGCCCGCGCGCGCGCGGGTGCTCTACGCGACGCAGCAGCCGGTTTCGGAGACGCTGTTCGCCGGCAAGACCACCGTGGCCGCCTGGCGGTCGAAGCCGTCGTTCTACGCGGTATCGACCAAGGACGAGACCACCACGCCCGACCTCGAGCGGTTCCTCGCCAAGCGCATGAAGGCCACCACCATCGAACTGCCGTCGAGCCATGTCTCGATGATCTCGCATCCGAAGGAGATCACGGCCCTGATCGTCGAGGCTTCGAAGATATAAATTCGGTGGGATGCAGAAAGCGGCGCCCATCGTGTGGCGCCGCTCAGGCCAGCAGCTCGCGCACCATCGGAATCACCCGGCTGCCGTACAGCTCGATGCAGCGCATCAGCTTGTCGTGTGACAGGCCGCCGGCGCTGTACTTCATGTCGAAGCGCGAGATGCCCAGCGTCTTCGCCGTCGCCGCGATCTTCTTCGCGACGGTATCCACCGAGCCGACATAGAGCGAGCCGTGATCGGCTTCCTGGTCGAACTCCTTGCGCTGCATCGGCGGCCAGCCACGCTCGGCGCCGATCCGGTCGCGCATGATCTTGTAGTCTGGCCACAGCTCTTCCCGGGCCTGCTCGTCGGTGTCGGCGACATAGCCCGGCGAGTGCACGCCGATCGGCTGCATGGGCTTGCCCAGTTGCGCATAAGCGCGCCTGGAGAGATCGACGTAGGACGCAAAGCGCTGGGGATCGCCGCCGATGATCGCCAGCATCAGAGGCAGGTTATAGCGCGCAGCGCGCACCACGGATTCGGGGCTGCCGCCGACGCCGATCCAGGTCTTCAGCGTTCCCGTCTCGATCGGCGGAAACACCTGCTGGTCCTTCAACGGCGGCCGGATACTGCCTTGCCAGGTGACGGATTTTTCGTGGATCAACGCCGCAAACAGATCGAGCTTCTGTTCGAACAGCATCTCGTAGTCGCTCAACGCAAAGCCGAATAGCGGGAAGGATTCGGTGAACGAGCCGCGGCCGAGGATCACTTCGGCGCGGCCGTTGGACAGCGCATCGATGGTCGAGAAGCGCTGGAACACGCGGATCGGATCGTCGGAGGACAGCACGGTGACGGCGGAGCCGAGCCGGATGCGTTGGGTGCGCGATGCGATCGCCGCCAGCACCACCTCGGGCGCCGAGACCGCGAAATCGGCGCGGTGATGCTCGCCGATGCCTATGAAATCGATGCCGAGCTGGTCGGCCAGCACGGCTTCGTCGATGAGATTGCGCAGCACCTGCGCATGCGGCAACGGCGCACCGTCGGCGCCGGACGTGACGTCCCCGAACGTGTCGAGACCGAGTTCGAGGACTGTCATGATGTGCTCTCAAGCCCGCGATGATCGTAGGGTGGGCACAGGCGCACTTGCGCTATGCCCACCATCTCGTGTCATCGCACCGTGGTGGGCACGCTTCGCTTTGCCCACCCTACGACCAATGCCATCGGTCGATCAGACCTGACGCTCGACCATCTTCATCTTGAGCTCGGCGATGGCCTCGGAGGGGTTGAGTCCCTTCGGGCAGGCCTTGGCGCAGTTCATGATGGTGTGGCAGCGATACAGCCGGAACGGATCCTCGAGATTGTCGAGGCGTTCGCCGGTGGCTTCGTCGCGCGAATCCTTGACCCAGCGCGTGGCCTGCAGCAACGCGGCGGGGCCGAGGAAGCGATCGCTGTTCCACCAGTAGCTCGGGCACGAGGTCGAGCAGCAGGCGCACAGGATGCACTCGTAGAGACCGTCGAGCTTGGAGCGATCCTCGTGGCTCTGCTTCCATTCCTTCTGCGGGGTCGGCGTGGTGGTCTTCAGCCACGGCTCGATCGACGCATACTGGGCGTAGAAATTGGTGAGATCCGGCACCAGATCCTTCACCACCGGCTGATGCGGCAGTGGGTTGACCTTCACAGCGCCGTCCTTCACGTCGTCCATCGCCATGGTGCAGGCCAGCGTGTTCTGGCCGTCGATGTTCATGGCGCAGGAGCCGCAAACGCCTTCGCGGCAGGAGCGTCGGAAGGTCAGCGTCGGATCGATGTTGTTCTTGATCCAGATCAGGCCATCGAGAACCATCGGACCGCAATCGTTGGTGTCGATGTGATAGGTATCGACGCCGGGGTTCTTGCCGTCATCCGGATTCCAGCGATAGACGCGAAACTCGCGCGTCTGCGTCGCGCCGGCCGGCTTCGGCCATTCCTTGCCACCGGTGATTTTTGAATTCTTCGGAAGTGCGAACTCGACCATCAACCAATTCCTTTGTCGTCCGATCAGTCTTCGTCGTCAAACAACGCAGCCTTGAGATCGTTA
>NZ_JAQGJD010000147.1 GCF_028290785.1 Tardiphaga sp.
GACCCGGCGCCACAGCCACATCGTCGCGCTGTTCGGCGTCCGCCACGTGGTGCTGGCGGTCAACAAGATGGACCTGATCGGCTTCGACGAAGAGCGCTTCACCGAGATCGCCACCGAATATCGAATGTTTGCCGCGCAGCTCGGGATTCCCGACGTGCAATGCATTCCGGTGGCGGCGCGCGACGGCGACAACGTGTTCGCCGCCGGCACGCGGATACCGTGGTACCACGGCCCGACCATCATGCAGCACCTCGAGACCGTGGACGTCAGCGGCGATACCGAGAGCCGCGCGTTCCGAATGCCGGTGCAATGGGTCAACCGCCCGAACGCCGAGTTCCGCGGCTTTTGCGGGCGCATCGCCAGCGGCGCCATCCGCCGCGGCGACAAGGTGCTGGCGCAGCCCTCGGACCGCCACAGCCACGTGGCGCGGATTTTTACCGCGGCGGGAGAGCGCGAAGTTGCGGTCGCCGGGCAATCGGTAACGCTGGTGCTCGCCGAGGAGATCGATATCAGCCGCGGCGACGTGCTGACGGCGGGCGCGCGGGCTTCTGTCTCCGACCGGATATCTGCGCATCTGGTCTGGTTCGACGACGATGCGCTGGTGCCCGGCCGGCGCTATCTCATGAAGAACGGCAGCGCCAGCACCGGCGCGGTGATCCAGACGCTGCAGCACCGCATCGATATCGATACCATGGCGCAACAGGGCGCCACCACGCTGGCCGCCAACGAGATCGGATATGTCCACCTCAGCCTCGACCGGCCGCTGGTGTGCGAGAGCTACCGCGACGACCGCGAACTCGGCAGCTTCATCCTGATCGATCCGCTCAGCCATCGCACCGCCGCGGCGGGGATCATCGATGTCCCGCTGCGTCGCACCGCCGATGTGCCCTGGCAGAAACTGGACATCGACAAGACGCTGCGGGCTCGGCTGCGGCAACAGCGGCCTTGCGTGCTGTGGCTGACCGGCCTGAGCGGCGCCGGCAAATCGACCATCGCCAACCTGGTGGAGAAGCGGCTCAGCGCGCTGGGGCGCCACACCTATCTGCTCGACGGCGACAACTTGCGCCACGGCATCAACCGCGACCTCGGCTTCGACGCCGCGGCGCGGACCGAGAACGTCCGGCGGGTCGGCGAAATTGCCAAACTGTTCGTCGATGCCGGGATGATCGTGCTGGTGTCGCTGATCTCGCCGTTCCGACACGACCGCGAGACGGCGCGCGGCCTGCTGGCCGAAGGCGAGTTCATCGAGATCGAAGTCGCGACACCGCTGGCGGAATGCGAGCGCCGCGACCCGAAGGGGCTGTACCGCCGCGCCCGGGCCGGCGAGATCGCCGACTTCACCGGCATCGATTCGCCATATGAGTCACCGCCGGCGCCGGAGATATCGCTCGATACATCGGCGATGTCGGCGGAAGCGGCTTGCGAGCACGTTGTGCGCTATCTGCAGCAACGCCGGTACGTTTAGTCCTCGCAGTTTGAACTGTGTCCCGGACGCGGCGCAGCGTGAAACGCTGCTCCGCAGAGCCGGGATCCCGGTTTCTATCTCGAAAAAACCGGGGCCCCGGATCTGCGGCGCACCACGCCGCCCTAACGATGCTTCGCATCGTCAGGAGCGACGCGGTGTACCGCGTCCGGGGAACGATTGCAGCGAACTTAATCCGACCCTATCGCCGGTCGCACCAGCCGCTACGATGGCCGCCGGTGTAGCTGCGGGCGAAGCCGCCGGTGAGCAGCGCGGTGGATAGGTTCGGCGTCCGCCTGGTCGCGACATCGGCGACGACGCGGCCGGGATATTTGTCCGGCCCGATATTGTAGATCGTCACCGCGCCTTCACCGAGCAGCTTGGTCAGCGCCTCGCCCGCCACCTCGGCCAGTCGCACCTCCTCCGCACATTGTCCCTTCAGTTCCGGCGCATCGATGCCGCGCAGCCGGATCCGCGTGTTGAGGTCGAGGCCGGGCCACAGATGAACCCGTGCGGCAAAGGTATCGCCGTCGATGCCGTGCAGCACATCGACGGGATGGCGGACGCTCGGATTGCCGGCGCGCTTCCAGATCGTTTCGGCGTCGCGCGCCGCCGGCGTGTCATCGACGGCCGGCGCCGGCCGGTTCACCCAGCGCTTCACCGGCAGCATCGCGCCGGCGGCCATGCCGAGCACGAACACCCACGGCAGCGCCGCGGAGAAACGCCTCCGCCACGGCGAGGATGCATGGATGCGCGATGACGGATACATATTCCGCACGATCCAGCGAGTCGGCGCGGTCCGCAACAGCAATTTTCGGCTAGGATGGCGCGACTCAGAAATCCGACGCGATGCCCTTGCGTTCCCAGTCGCCGAATCGGGTCGGCTCCGGACCTTCCGGGCCCTGAAACTCTTTCGCGGCGGCGGCGGTATTGGCGGCAGCGGCCGCACGGCGCGCTTCGGCTTCGGCCAGAGCGCGTTGCGCCGCGGGCGGCAGGATTTTCCTGGGCTCGGATTCCGGCGCGGGCGTTGTAGTCTCGGAAGGAATGTCGTTCATCTCTTTTTCCTGCTGAACCCAAACCGGGCAGCGCGCGTTATCAAAGTCCAGCTCAGCTTTCGACTGTGAGCATATAAAGGCAATTCTTACATTTGGCATATTCGCGTGCGACTGAATCTTTCCCCGAACGATGGCGCATGCTGAGGCTGGCCGCGCCGTCGCCTGTCCTCTGTCGTGATGTTCTCCCATGTCGCAAGTAAGATACGCACCACCCACCGAGGTGCCCGGCCTGGCCGCGCGACGAATCGCTGCGGACATCCTCGACGGCGTGCTGCACAAGCGCCGAACCCTCGACGACCAGTTGGAAGGCGCCGCCGCGCATCCTGGACTGAAGACGCTGTCCGACCGCGACCGCGCGCTGATGCGCCGGCTGGTGGCGACCATCCTGCGCCGCATGGGCACGCTCGGCCATGTGCTGTCGCGGCTGCTCGACCGCGGCATTCCCACCGACGCGCCGCGCGCGCAAAGCGCGCTGATGATCGGCGCCGCACAGATTCTGTGGATGGACGTACCGGATCACGCCGCCGTCGATCTGTCGGTTCGGATGGTACAGTCCGACCGACGCGCCGCGAAATATGCCGGCCTCGTCAACGCCGTGCTGCGCCGCTGCGCCCGCGAAGGCCAGCCGCTGATCGACGAGATCGCCGCGCAAACCCTCGATATCCCGCCATGGCTGATGGCGCGCTGGACCGCGAATTACGGCGAGGCGACCGCCAGGGAGATCGCGGTGGCGCTGAGCCACGAGCCGTCGCTCGATCTGACCGTGAAGTCCGACGCCGCGGCCTGGGCGACCCGGCTGCATGGCGAGGTGCTGCCGACCGGTTCCGTGCGCACCCTGCTGCAGGGCTCCGTCACCATGCTGCCGGGCTTCGGCGACGGCCAATGGTGGGTGCAGGATGCCGCGGCGGCCTTGCCGGTGCGGCTGTTCGGCGATCTCGTGGGCAAGCGCGTGGTGGATCTCTGCGCCGCTCCCGGCGGCAAGACCGCGCAATTGATCCAGGCCGGCGCGGAAGTCACCGCGGTGGACCGCTCGCAGAACCGCATCGCGCGGCTGCGGGAAAATCTCGCCCGGCTGTCGCTGCAAGCCGAGACGGTCATCGCCGATGGCACCGAATACCCCGGCGAAGGTTTCGATGCGGTGTTGCTCGATGCGCCCTGCGCTTCCACCGGTACCATTCGACGGCATCCCGACGTGGCGTGGCTGAAGCAGGAATCCGACATCATCCTGCTGACAACGCTGCAGCGGCGACTGCTGCAGAAGGCGACGACCATGCTGAAGCCGGGTGGAACCCTGGTGTACTGCACCTGTTCGCTGGAACCTGAGGAGGGCGAACACGCGGTGGCTGCGCTGCTGGCCGGCGATTCCGGCATGAAACGCGCGCCGGTCGATGCGAGCGAGGTCGCCGGTCTCACGGAGATCATCAACAGCGACGGCGATCTGCGCACCCTGCCCTGCCACCTGCCGCACGCCGACCCCCGGCTTGGCGGGCTCGACGGCTTCTATGCCGCGCGGCTGGTTAAATCCCGATAGTCACAGGTTAATTCCCGGATTTCAGCGGCTTCCCCCGGAAGCTGCTCTATAGTGTGCGCCAATCGCGTTTCCGGATAAAAGGATTCGCAACAAAGATTCACCTCAGTCCAAGGCGCGCGTGGTCGCTCATCGCAGACGTATTTCGAGGCTGATCCTCGGCCGCTTCGCGCGGACGGCGATGTCGCGCGCGTCCGGCGGCTCGGTGGCGCTGTCGCGCCTGTGGCCGGGCCGCACCGACCGGTTGATCATCGCGCCGCATGATCTGCGTACCGCTGATGCTACCCGCGCTGCCGAAATCTATGCCGGGCGATTCGTGTTCGCCGGCAAGATCGTCACCTGCCACGGCCGTTCGATCTTCGACCTGGAACCGCCGTCGGAAGACTGGGAAGTAGCCCTGCTCGGCTTTGGCTGGCTGCGCCATTTGCGCGCCGCCGATACCGCCATCACCCGCGCCAATGCGCGCTCGCTCGTTGACGACTGGATTTCCAACCCGTCGCGCAAGCGCCCGGTGGGCCGCCGCGCCGATGTCGCTGCGCGCCGCGTCATCTCGCTGCTGTCGCAAGCACCGCTGGTACTCGGCGATACCGACGGAAAATTCTACCGACGTTATTTGCGCGCGCTGACCCGCGAGATTCGCGGCCTGCGCTACACGATGGCCAACGTGCCCGATGGCGTGCCGCGGCTGCAGGTGCTGATCGCGCTGTGCTACGCCTCGCTGTGCCTGGCCAACCAGGCCCGCCACATCCGCACCGCCACGCGAAAACTGTCCGACGAGTTGCAGCGGCAGATCCTGCCCGACGGCGGGCATATCTCGCGCAATCCCGGCGCGCTCATCGAACTGCTGATCGACCTGCTGCCGCTGCGCCAGACCTTCGCCGCGCGAAACATCGCGCCGCCGCCGGCACTGCTGAACGCCATCGACCGCATGATGCCGATGCTGCGTTTCTTTCGCCACGGCGACGGCTCGTTCGCGCTGTTCAACGGCATGAGCAGCGCGCCGTCGCATCTCTTGGCAACGCTGCTGGCCTATGACGACACCCACGGCACGCCGATGGTGAACATGCCGCATACCGGCTTCCAACGCCTCGACGCCGGCGCCATGACGGTGATCATCGACACCGGCCCGCCGCCGCCGCCGAATGTCAGCCAGGACGCCCATGCCGGCACGCTGTCGTTCGAGCTGTCTTCAGGACCGAGCCGCATCGTGATCAATTGCGGCATGCCGTCGACCGGCCGCGACAACTGGCGCGCCTTTGCCCGCGGCACGCCGGCGCACTCCACCGTGACTTATCACAGCACCTCCTCGTGCCGGTTCGTCGAACGCAGCGCGATGAAGAAGTTCCTGCAGGGCGCGCCGATCGTCAGCGGGCCGGCGGTGGTCGAGAGCTACCGCGAGATCAGCGAAAACGGCGTTATGCTGACGACCTCCCATGACGGCTACCAGAACCGCTTCGGCGTGGTGCATCGCCGGGTGCTGATGGTGGCGGAGGACGGCACCCGGCTCGATGGCGAGGACACCCTGGCGCCCGCGCCCGGCGCGCGGATCAAGGGCGCCAATACCGACTACGCGCTGCGCTTCCACTTGCACCCCTCCGTGAAGGCGAGCCGGCTCAGCGACGCCCGCGGCGTCATGCTGGTGCTGCCGAACCGCGACGTCTGGACCTTCGAGGCGCTCGACGACAAGGTCGAGCTGGAAGATAGCGTGTTCCTGGCCGGCAATGACGGCCCGCGCCGCACCGCCCAGATCGTGATCCACCAGAACTCGCAGCAGACCTCGACCGTGCGCTGGAGCTTTACCCGCTCGACCGCGTCGGCATCCGCCACCT
>NZ_JAQGJD010000159.1 GCF_028290785.1 Tardiphaga sp.
CCGATGACAAGAACAAGCTGCTCGACGGCCGCTGCGACATCGTGGTGTCAGGCGTGACGCCGCCGGCGCGGTTCTGGACGCTGACGCTGTACGATAGCAGGGGCGGCCTGGTGGCGAATTCGCTGCAGCGCTACGGCTTCACCAGCCAGGAGATCGTACGCGGCATCGACGGCGCGTTCGAGGTCCGCATCGCCTCACGCTCGCGTGCCGGCAACTGGCTGCCCACCGGCGCCATCGAGCGCTACGTGTTGATGCTGCGGCTGTACGACACACCGGTCGGCGTCGCCACGCGCACCCAGAAGGATGCGCCGATGCCCGCCATTGCCACGGTGGGGTGCCCATGATCCGGCTGCTGTTTGCCATCATCGGCGGCATCCTGCTCGGCGGCGTCGTGCATCTCGTCAGCGTGCTGGCGCTTCCGCGCATCGCGACGCAGGACGCCTATTCGCGACTGGCCGGGATTACCAAGGAGAATGCCGTCACGGCGCTGCCGCTCACCGAACCCGGCAAGTCGCTGCTGCCGTTCATGGACCCCGCCTTCGCGCTGGCGGTGTGCCGCTACGACCTGTCGAACGGCCCGATCAAGCTCGCTGTGCCGGTGAGCCAGTCCTATACTTCGGTGTCGTTCTACACCCGCAGTGACGTCGCCTATTACGCCATCAACGATCGCTCCGCCGGTCGCCGCGTCATCGAACTCGATCTGATGACCGAAGCCCAGCACGCCGCACTGCCCGAGGATGAAGACGTCACCGCCGCCGACCGGCTGATCATCGACTCGCCGACCCCGACCGGATTGATCGTGCTGAAGGCGCTGGCCGCCGAGCCCGGCCTGATGCCGCAGGCGCAGGCCTCGCTGGCCGCAGCGAAATGCGGCGCACCCAGCGAGCCGCCCGCGAAGGCGAGCCCGGCGAAGCGATAGCTGCGCGCTTGTAGGGTGAGCAAAGCGAAGCGTGCCCACGTCTTTAATACTGCGGACGCGTGGGCACGGCGCAAGCGCGCCTTTGCCCACCCTACGATCCGCCTACTTCAGCACCTTGCCGGTGCGTACCGGCGCCATCGACGAAGCGATCACGGTGGTCTGCGCGGCCAGTTCGCCGATCAGCATGTCGGCGCTGGCGGCGAGGCCGTCAGGCGTATGGATGACCAGCCGCTCCAGCGCCCAGCGATACGACGACACCCGGCGCTGCAGGCATTGCGCGACCCACTGGATGATCAGCGCGTTCTCGTCCATCCGCGCCAGCGCATCTTCGCGTTCGCGCGGCAACAGGCCGGACACCAGCTTCAGACTGGCGTTGCGCTTGCTGTCGAGTTCGATGACGCGCGAGGCATAAGAATAGAACGACTCGAAACGCAGGATGTCGTTGCGCACGTCGTCCATCAGCACATTGTAGCGCGAGGTGTGCGAGCGATGCGGCTCGTCGATCAGGAGCCGGCCATAGGCGGTGCGGTCGAACACCGGAACCTGCCGCCATGGCGAGGGCAGCGGCTTGTAGTCGCCGAATACGCTCTTCCACAGCGGCCGCGAATGCGGCGGCTCGATCAGCGGAAACGCCAGATCGCGCATCGTCTTTTCGTTGTCGGTGAGCTGGAATTCCGAAGCGTTCAGGCCAACGCTGCCGGTGGCTTCGGCGCCGATCCAGCTGTGCATGTTGTCGCTCAGCGCGCTCTGGCGGGTGCGACCGAAATCACCGCTGGCGCAACCGCCCAGGCCGGCGGCAAGCGTGATGAGCAGACATGGAAATAGCGTCGGGCGCCGAGGCCGGGTCCGGATCGGTGTGGACGTCGTCGGCATAGGAGAAGTCCGAGTTCAGGAACGGACGCGGCGCTTGCGGCGGCGTCCCGGTGCGGTGCCCTCTTCCGGGCCGGAGCCGCCGGTCGTGTCGTCGCTCGAACGCTCGATGCGGATCACCGGCAGGATCAGGATGGTGGCGCTGCCGTTCGGCGCATGGCCCATGCTCAGGCCCAGCCGCCGCGCTGCCGCATCCGCCGGAAACTTGATGATGGTGCTCATATCCATGGTCCCCGCACCGCTTCGCCCGAATGGCCGGTGCGCGATCATCTAAGAGCGATCATGGTTAACGGGCTGTTAATGTCGGATGCCCGAAAGGTCCTGTCGCGCGTCCGCCGAATTCGGAATCCGACTGCGGCAGAACGACAACAGTTATCGCGACGCCTCCTTCAGGCTTGCATCACGGTCGATCTGGCGGAGCCGGACGAACAGCGCCCAGGCCTTCGGAAACGCTTCGCTGCCCGCATCGATCGTCAGCAACGCTTGCAGCGCTGCGCGCGTTTCGTTTCTGGCTGGCGCCTTGGAACGCCCCGTCGTGAATGCCTTCCAGCGCTGTTCGACCTCTGCCGCCAGCGCCAGCGCCTCGGCACTGCTGCGCTTCGCGGCCGGTTTGCTGAGCGGATCGTCGGCAGGAAACTTCGGCCACCCCGCCGGCGGCCGGTCGGCGCGCCAGTCGCGCTCGCTGCCCAGGCTAACGTTGATGGTCGGCTTCGGCGGCGACGGCATTTGCGCCGCGCCCTGCCCTTCGGACTTTCTGGCAAATGGCGAAGTCGTGGCCGCCAGCACCTGCAATTCCGCTTTCGGCGACGCATCCCCTCCAACAGGTGAGCCGGTCGCCGGCCCCGCCAGCGACATGACCGTCTGCGGATCGATCTTCGGCATCACCTGCATGACCTTGCCGGCCATCTCGAGAGCCTGCGGTGAGATCTTCAGTTCCGGCGAGGAGGGCTTGGCGTCGTTGGCATCCGGACATGGCGCGAAGGCCGCCACGCGAATCCTGGCAACCCGGCCGTCGTCATCGATGCGCACAAATTCCCGGGCGACGTCGTAGACAAATTCGCGGTGGCCGACATAAACGCCCGCGCGGTCGCGGCTGTTTACGCTGCCGCATACGTAGGTCCCCGCGCTCGCCTGCACCGGATGCACCGCATAGAATTGCGCCGAAGGCGGATCGACCAGGATTTGCTGCACCGCCGCCCGGGCCTTGGCCTCGTCGGACGGCCAGAATGCCTCCCTCAGGGAGCCGGATACGATCAACGACGCCTGGTGGGGAAACATCATCCCCAACACCAGAAATGTCCCGCCGATGCCGGCTGCAACCGTCGCCGCGACTTTGTTCATCCCGCCCGTCCAAGGTTATGGCGCCTCGCAAGCGACAATCCTAGATGGCTCCTGCTAAATATTACCTACCAAAGTCGCCGACATTTGAAGGTGCGATCGGCCGAACGCCGTTGCGGCCCTGAAATCCGTGCGGCGCGGATGCCGATGGTTAAGGGCTGCTTAAGCGACAGGGTGTAAATTTGCGTAAAGTTTTACTCAGTAAGCGTATCGCCCATGACCTCCGCACCTCCGATGTTTCCAGGCTTCGATGGCCTGATGACGCTGTCCCGCCGCGAGGGTGTGGACATCCGTCCGACCTTGCTGCGGGTGCTGACGGATCTCTACGTGCAGGCCAGCACGCATACGCTGGATGAGGAAAAGCAGTTCGTCGAACTGACCGCGCGATTGATCGACCAGGTGGATGACGCGACCCGCGCCGCGGTGCGCGCGCGGCTGTCTGTCTATCCGCAAACCCCGCGCGCGATCCTGAACAAGCTCAATCTGCGCCCCGCGATGCCCGACCAGCGGATGCCGCTGGCGCCATCCATCGCGCCGGTCGAAGTGCCGGCAGTAGCGGCCGCGAAGCCGCCGACCGATGCGCAAATGCGGATGGCGGCCAGCATGACCATGCAACCGCAGGACGCCTCGGAAATCAGCGCCATGTTCTTCGCCGCCAATGCCAACGGGCGCGCGCAGATCCTGCACAACCTCGCCGAGACGCCGCTGAAACCATCCGCCCGGATCCCGGAAGCGCGCGCCGAGCGCGCGATGCACATTCTCGAAATGGCGGCGTTCGCCGAGGACCGCGACAACTTTGCCCGCGAACTCGGCGAAGCCCTGCTGCTGCCGCATCA
>NZ_JAQGJD010000211.1 GCF_028290785.1 Tardiphaga sp.
CCATAGACGTACCAGTTCAGCATCAGCACCACCTTGTCGGCGGCGGCTGCCGGCGTGACGGATGCGAGCGCGGTCCAGATCAGTGCCGTCGAAAATGCGGTAACCCATCTCAGCATGTTAGCCTCCCGTTGATATTTCACTGCGGCCCTTGATGGGCCGCTTGTTGCCATACGCGCCGCTCAGGCGGCGACGATCAGGTCCTCGCGCTGGCTGACATGCCAGGGAATCACGAAGTGCTCGATACGGTCGACGATCCAGAACAGGATGACGCCGAGCAGCGCCAGAATGACCAGTGCGGCGAACATGGTCGGCAGATCGAAGGTGCCGATCGAGCGCTGCAGCACATAGCCGATGCCGGAATTGGAGCCGACGAATTCGCCGACCACCGCGCCGACCACCGCCAACGTCACCGAGACCTTGAGACCGGAGAAGATCGCCGGCATCGCATGCGGCAGGTTGACGGCGCAGAACACGCTGAAGCGACTGCCCTTCATGGCGCGGGCCAGATCGACCATGTCGGGATCGACCGATTTGAAACCCTGCACGGCGGAGACTACCACGGGGAAGAAGCCCAGCAGGAACGCCGAGATGATTTTCGGAAAGATGCCGAAGCCGAACCACACCACGAACAACGGCGCGATGGCGATCTTCGGGATCGACTGCGAGAACACCAGCAGCGGATAGACGTAGCTCTCGACTGTCTTCGAGCCGGCGATCAGCATCGCCACGGGAATGCCGAACAACGCGGACAGCAGGAAGCCCACCACGGTGGCATAGGTGGTGGGCCAGGCCTGACTCATCAGCTCGGGCCAGTCGGTCCACAGCACCTTCACGACATCGCCGGGCGCCGGGATCTGATAGGCGGGAATCCGGAAGATGCGGATCGCCAGGTCCCACGCCACCACGATGAAAATCAGAAACAGGAACGGGCGCAGCCAGGCGGCGTTCAGCAGATTTGCCACGGCTCCTCGGCCCTTGGTCTCGCTCACACGTCTCTCCCCGAATGCCGTCTTTGCGGTCACAATTAACTTGTTGGATAAATACTACCCGCGCCGATCCGAAAGTCAATTGGGTGATTAGTCAGGAAGGGAGGTGGCCGGCCACCAACGTCATTCCGGGATGCATTCAATCGGCGAAGCCGGCTGGATGTAGACCCGGGATAGGAGGTGGTTGAGCATTGCGGGATTCCGGGTTCGCTCGCGGCTGTCGCCGCTGCCGCGCCGGAATGACAAATTAGCCTATCAGGCGGTTTGGCGCGCCGGCGCCGGCGCAGGCGGGGTTTCCCGCAACAGGAACTCCGCCACCGAGCGGCCCGTGAGCGCGGCCAGAACCAGCGCCACCATGTGGGCCAGACGCTCCTCCTTGGCCTGCCTGGCGAGCAGGTCGCGGCCGAAAATCTCGCTCAGCGTGGCGCTGTTGGACAGGTAGAAGAAGCTCAGTGCGGCGATGGAGATATAAAGCTGCACCGGATCCATCGCGACCTTGAAATCGCCGCTCTCGACGCCGCGATTCACCACCGTGCGGATCATCTCCACAAACGGCGAATGCATCGACTTCACCTTCTCGGAGCGCTTCAGGTGCTTGGCGCGTTCCAGATTCTCGGTGTTGAGCAGCGCCAGGAACTCCGGGTTGCGGATGAAGTAATTCCAGGTGAAGGAGATCAGGCTCTCGATCGCGTCGGGCGGATCGAGATGCTCGAGATCAAGCGCGCGCTCCTCGACGCGAATCTTTTCGTAGGCCCCTTCCAGCACGGCAAGATAGAGATCGTCCTTCTTGCCGACGTGGTAATACAGCATGCGCTTGTTGGCGCCGGCTTGCGCGGCGATACGATCCACCCGGGCGCCGGCCAGACCACGCGCCGCAAATTCCTTCTTCGCGGCTTCGAGAATGCGGATCCGCATGCCCTCCGGGTCGCGCTGCCATTTCAGGGCCTTCTTGGGCGCTTTCTTGGGCGCCTTCTGCGGCAGTGATTGCTTTGCCTTGGCCAAATCGAAGTCCCGTCGAGCGTGAGAGGCGTGGTGCAGCCGCGCCATCCCGGATGTAGCACGCAACCGCCGCTTTGAGAACGAAGCATGTTCTGGCGACCATGCGCAAACAGAGATCGCCTTTTGCCGCCGCGCTGGCTATCACTGCGCCGTCTCACCCGGAACCGCTCGTGCCCCCGATTATCACCGACCCGTTCTTCTATGCCGTTGCGATCCCCGCAGTGATCTTTCTCGGCCTGTCGAAAGGCGGCTTCGCCGGCATCGGCATCGCCTCGACGCCGCTGCTGGCGCTGTACCTGCCGCCGCTGGAGGCCGCTGCGCTGATCTTGCCGCTCCTCATCAGCCAGGACATAATCTCGATTGCCGTCTACCGCAGGCACTGGGATGCCTCCAATCTGAAGATCCTGCTGCCGGGGGCGGTGATCGGCATGGCGCTGGCGTGGCTGGTGGCGTCGCACATTTCCGACAATGCGGTGCGCATCACCATCGGGCTGATCGGCGTCATGTTTGTCGCCAATGTCTGGCTGAAACGCGCCAATACCCTGCCGACGCGCATGGGCACGGCCGCCGGGGTGTTCTGGGGGGCGCTGTCCGGCTTCACGTCCTTCATGACCCAGGCCGGCGGCCCGCCCTATCAGGTTTACGTGCTGCCACAGCGGCTGCCAAAGCTGGTGCTGGTCGGCACCACCACGATTTTCTTCGCCGTGGTCAACGCGCTGAAGATCGTGCCCTACTTCGCTCTCGGCCAGTTCACCGCGAGTAACTTGGCCACCTCGGTGTTGTTGCTGCCGGTCGCCATTGTTTCGAACTTCGCCGGCATCTGGCTGGTCCGGCACATGCCGACGGGACTGTTCTACCGGATCGCCTACGTGCTGCTGTTCGTGATCTCACTGGCGCTGCTATGGCAGGGCGTGACGGAGTTGTGGAGGAAGTAGTTCTTCTTCCCTCTTCCCCGCACTTCACACCTTCCCGATCCGCTCCACCAGCAGCGTCGGAATTCCGCAAGTGCCGCTGCGCAGGCTCATGACGCGGGTGCCGGGCTTGCGGCCGGCGCGGACCTCGGACACCTCGATGCCGGCCGCCAGCAACCGTGCGCGAGTCGCTTCGGCGTCACTGACGCGCCAGCTCAGGCCCCACAATCTGTCGCGTGCCTTGTCGGCCTTGCTATCAGCCCGGTGCACCAGTTCGACGATCAGGTCGCCGCAGCGGAAGAACATCAACTGGCCCCAGTCGGGATTGGAGCGATCCAGCGCCATGTCGAGGCCGAGCCGCGCGCCGTACAAGGCGGCAGCGCGCTCCGGGTCCTGCGTCGCAATCACCACATGGTCGAGGCCGAGGATCGGTGCATCGCTGCTCGCGGGAGAGAGCGGACGCGGCTGCGCCAGTTCGATAAAGAACTGCCGGACACCGCGGGTGGCGTCGGTAGCCGCTCGCGTACGCTTCCACG
>NZ_JAQGJD010000235.1 GCF_028290785.1 Tardiphaga sp.
CGACCATGCACCGTCGTTTAGGTCGAAGCTTTCAGGCACAGTATATCGAATGCCTTTAGCGACCACGGCGCCCTTCACTAAAAAAGGCTTCAGCTGCGCCCAAGCCTCTGATCCGTTGTCAGTAAGATTGGACCTCTGATCGTGTTTTTTAACGTCCCAATCGTCCATTTCGATAAGATGAGTAAATTCTGTGTCGCGCGTGCCTACCCACGCTATCGCGGCCCTGAGACGGACTTGCGGTTGTTCGCCATCTTCTCGCTCGTCTTCACCAACGTCGTCATCTACGATTTGAAGCTGTTGATGCTCGTCACTGTTCATCGATATTCACACATGTCTTTTCCGTACAATGTCCGTACGTGCCCTAAGCGTGCAAAGTAGCCACTGCTAAGCCATTGAAAAGATTGGTGCTCCCTAGCGGAATCGAACCGCTGTTTTCGCCGTGAGAGGGCAACGTCCTAACCGCTAGACGAAGGGAGCCTCGCGGCAAGCAATAGCCGCGAATGCGGCCGCCTGCAAGATGCCGCGGCGCGATAATTGTGCGCTTCGCCTACGGCTCCTGAGCGAATTTCAAGGTGCCCGTCGGCTTCAGCGTCTTGGCGTCGAAGGTGCGGATTTCGGTGGTTCCGGCGATGTCGAGGGTCAGGACCAGGCGGTCCCCGGCCGCGGCGGTGCCGGTGATTTTGGCGCCTTTCGGCAGGGTCGCGGTGGTCGCCGTCGTCACAACGCTTCCCTCGGACTTGAAAAGGCGGTAGCCGATCACGACGAGCAGTGCCCCGATGCCCAGCGCAGTGGTCAGCCCGGCAATCAGCATCATCCGCCGGACCTTCGCCATCATGGCGGCGGTCGCTTCAGGGTTCGGATCGGGCGCAACAGGTTCAGTCATGCAAAACTCTTCTGATCAAGACATGTCGGCCACCAACGATGTCACGCTGGACATTACGGTGCTGGGCGATGAGGGCTCGGTGCGGCTCGACCGCGTGCTGGCGGTGCGCAGCCCGGCTCTGTCGCGGTCGCGGCTGAAGGCGCTGATCCTCGCCGGACAGGTCAAAATCTCCCGCAACGCGGCCGGCGCCGATCCCGTTCGCGACCCCGCTTATCATGTCGCCGCCGGCGATACGATCACAATCGACGTGCCCCCCGCCATCGCCCCCGAGCCGGAAGGCGAGGACATTGCCCTCGATATCGTGTTCGAGGACGACGACATCATCGTCATCAACAAGCCCAAGGGCCTGGTCGTGCATCCCGCCGCCGGCCACGAGACCGGCACGCTGGTCAACGCGCTGATCGCCCATTGCGGCGCGACCTTGTCGGGGATTGGCGGCGTCAAGCGGCCAGGCATCGTGCACCGGCTCGACAAGGACACCACCGGGCTGATGGTGGTCGCCAAGAACGACCAGGCCCACCAGTCGCTCAGCGCCCAGTTCGCCGACCACGGCCGCACCAACGAGATGCGCCGTGGCTATATGGCGTTCGCCTGGGGTATCCCGAACCGGCAGCGCGGCACCGTGGACGCGCCGATCGACCGCAACCCGCATATCCGCGAAAAGATGGCGGTGCGCGACACCGGCCGAGAGGCGGTGACCCATTGGGAAGTGCTGCAAAGTTTTGACGATCGCCACGGCAAGCCGGTGGCGACCCTGCTCGCCTGCCAGCTCGAGACCGGCCGCACCCACCAGATCCGGGTTCATCTGGCCCATATCAACCACCCCCTGATGGGCGACAGCGTGTATGGCCCGCATTTCAAGACCAAGGCCAACGCGCTCGGGCCGAAAAGCCAGAAAGCGCTGGCCGAACTCGGCCGCCAGGCCCTGCATGCGTACATGCTGACCCTCGAACACCCTCGCACGGGCGAAGTCATGCAGTGGATTTCCGACCTTCCGGCCGACCTGGCCCTGCTCCGGGCCCGCCTGGCGGCGACGGAATGACGCAGATGCATATAAAAATGCGCGGTATTCCAATAGGTTATATCAGCTACACGCGGACGTGACAGAAAGTTCACTTCCAATACGCCCGTAGTTGGATGTATGTTGCACCTGCGTCGAACATCCGACGCGGAACATCGCAGTTGGGACGGCTTTAACAAAGCGCTCGCTGCCTGGCCCGCCGCTATCGGGGGCCTGAACCACTGGAGGGCGCTACCATGGCCCGTACAGCTACACTCCCGGTTCTGAACGGTGAATCGGGTCTTTCCCGCTACCTGTCGGAAATCCGCAAATTTCCGATGCTGGAACCCCAGCAGGAATACATGTTCGCCAAGCGCTGGCGCGAGCACGATGATCGCGACGCGGCCCATCATCTCGTGACCAGCCATCTGCGGCTGGTCGCCAAGATCGCCATGGGCTATCGCGGCTACGGCTTGCCTATTTCCGAGGTCGTCTCGGAAGGCAATGTCGGCCTGATGCAGGCGGTGAAGCGGTTCGAGCCCGAGAAGGGCTTCCGCCTCGCTACCTATGCGATGTGGTGGATCAAGGCGTCGATTCAAGAGTACATTTTGCGTTCGTGGTCGCTCGTGAAGATGGGCACCACCGCGAACCAGAAGAAGCTGTTCTTCAACCTGCGCAAGGCGAAGAGCAAGATCTCGGCGCTGGACGAGGGCGATATGCGCCCCGACCAGGTCAAGATCATCGCCAAGCGCCTCGGCGTGACGGAACAGGACGTGGTCGACATGAACCGCCGCCTTGGTGGCGACGCGTCGCTCAACGCGCCCATCCGCGACGACGGCGAAGCCGGCGAATGGCAGGACTGGCTGGTCGATCATGCGCCTACCCAGGAAGCCGTGCTGGCCGAACACGAAGAGCTCGACCATCGCCGCGAGGCCCTGAACGGCGCGATCAACGTGCTCAACCCGCGCGAACGTCGCATCTTCGAGGCGCGTCGCCTCGCCGACGAGCCGATGACGCTGGAAGATCTCGCCAGCGAGTTCGGCGTGTCGCGCGAACGCGTCCGCCAGATTGAGGTCCGTGCCTTCGAGAAGGTGCAGACCGCGGTCAAGGGCACCATCGCCCGCCAGGAAGAAGCGACCTTGCACGCCGCCCATTGAGCGCTGCGGCGATAACGAACGACACGAAAGCCGGCGGCAACGCCGGCTTTTTTGTTTCTTACTTCCCTCTCCCCTTGTGGGAGAGGGTGTCCGCGCGCAGCGCGGACGGGTGAGGGGTGCCACAAGCTCGGAGCCCAGTGACCCCTCATCCGTCGCGGCCTCCGGCCGCGCCACCTTCTCCCACCTAGCGAAGCTTCGCTTCGCACGGGGGAGAAGGAAGCAAGAAAGCCGCGTTCCCTCCCCTGCCCTCAGTAATAATCCCGGAACGCTGCGGCCAGACTGTCCGGCTCCCAGTCGATGCCATCCGACGCGATGGGATCGTCTGATAGCAGCGCGCCCGCCTGGGTCTTGTAGTCCGGCGAGACATAGTCTGGCTGCGGGATCGGTTGCGCGAGGATGTCGCGATAGGACTGATACGCCGCCGCGGTGCCGACGAAGATGCACATGCAGGTGACCGGGTCGGCATAGAAATAGCGCGGGCCGTTCGGCGTCGCGTGCAGCACGAAGCGATGCGGCGGCATTTTTCGCAGCACCGCCTGGCTGGCCGGATCGTTGGCGAAGCGCGCCTTGAAGCCGGCGGACTCCAGATAGAAGCCGTTCTTCTGCAGGAACGGCGCGCTCGGCGCATCGCGTGCCAGCAGCAGCGTGACGTCGAGCAGCGTCAGGATGGCGAGCACGGCCAGCACCAGGGCGCGCCAGCGAAACGGGATTGGAAACGTGGTGGCAAGGGTCCTGTCGGACGACATCAAGATTCTCCGCGGCGAGCGCGGAGAACCGGGCCCTGATCGGCACCACTTTATCGGGCCCTGCGCGATGAGTCACGATCGCGCTTGGCCGGGGTTTCGGCGGACGCCGGCTTCGCCTGGGCTTCTGCGGCCGTGCGTGCCGCGATCTGTTGCGTCAACAACTGCTTGAACTCGTGCTTCACCCGGGAAAGCTCCTCTTCCGAGAGTTCCGGCGCCGGATTGTTTCGCCCGACGCAGATCATCGCATTGCCGCGGCATTCCCTGCAGCGCCGGCAGCGCTTCAGATCGCACGTGCGCCAGCACTCGTCGCCGTTGGCCATGTGGCGATAGAGCGTGCGGAAGGCGCGGTCGCCACGCGTGAGCTTTGGATCGCTCAGGTAGAAGTCATCGTCTGGACTCATGGTCGTCTCCTTTCTGCTGCGGGCACGGCTGCGCTGCCCCGCGAGAAATTCACGGAGCCGTCCGGCCAGCGATGTTCATCTTGTCGTCGCCCCCTCGAGGGAGGCGGAGCGCCGAAAGGCGCGACTTAGTCAGTGCCGCAGCGTGATCTCCGGATCGCCGGAAACCAGAGGCCGCGGAAACGCCTTTCGACGCTCCACCGTGGCGATTTCTGTCCCCGGGGCCCTCTTCCGTGTACGGGAAGCTCGCGTCGTGTCCACGGGACAAGCCGCTCGCCATTGAGCCGGCTTTCGCCGGCCTGACCCGCACCCGTCCAGCTCACAAAGAGCAGCGCCCCATAGTGGGCACGGACGGCTACCCGAGGCCTCCCGAGTGCGCGGGACAACGTCTGCCCCACGCCCGCAGGCGCCACCTCCCGCCCCGCGCCAGTCGGCGTCCCGGTAACGCTCCCTCAAGTGGAGCGGGATGCAGAGGAATATAATCAGGACGCAAAATGCGTCAAGGATTATTTTCAAGATTGTCGTGGGGCGCAATAGCGCAGCGTATTGCGCCGCCCCTCGGCGGTGGTAGCGTTCCGGGCGGCGGACTAGGTAGCGCGTAGGATGGGTTGAGCACTTGCGAAACCCATAATGAATACGAATGCACGGTGATGGGTTTCGCAAGAGCTCAACCCATCCTACGGCTGGACCGGCCGAGCGACATGCGGCGGGCGGCTTACTACGCTCCGCTCCATCCTCCGTCATGGCCGGCGTCAGGCCGGCCATCCACGATGTCCTGCGAATACGTGGATGGCCGGGACAGCTAGTAGGGCGCAATAGCGTAGCGTATTGCGCCGCCCACCGGCGGTGGTAGCTTTCCGGGCGGCGGATTACGCTTCGCTAATCCGCCCTACGGATGGAGCCGGCGATATGCCGAACTATCGTCGCGCGCGCGTGCCGGGCGGATGTTGGTTCTTCACGGTCACGCTGCTGGACCGACGGCAGACGCTCCTGGTCGATCACATCGCAGCATTGCGCGAAGCCGTCGCGTTGACGCGGCAGAACTACCCCTTCGAGATCGATGCCTTCGTGGTTTTGCCGGACCATCTTCATGCGATCTGGACGTTGCCAGAGAGCGACAGCGATTTTTCGACACGCTGGCGGCTGATCAAGACGCGGTTTGCCAAGGCGCTGCCGAAGCAAGAACGACTCAGTGCGGTGCGACTGGCGCGTGGCGAGCGCGGTATCTGGCAGCGACGGTTCTGGGAGCACCTGATCCGAGACGAGACCGACTACGCGCGCCATGTCGATTATTGCTACATCAACCCTGTGAAACACGGCCTGGTGAAGCGCGTGAGCGACTGGCCGCATTCGTCGTTTCATCGCGACGTTCGGGCGGGACTAGTTCCGGAGGACTGGGCCGGCGATGTCAGCGATACCGGAGAATTCGGAGAGCGCAGTCCGTAGGGCGCAATAGCGCAGCGTATTGCGCCGCGAACGATGGGTGGCGGATTACGCTTCGCCAATCCGCCCTACGCTCTGTGTTCTACCCCTGCGCCGATATCAGCCGCACCTCGGTGCCCCAGGGGTCGGCCACCGCGAGGCCGCCGGCGACGGGGTCGCTGCGGGTACCGGCCGCCGCGAGGCGGCGCTGGCGGTCGGCGAGCACGGCGGCGTCGGCGATCGCCAGCGAGAACCACGCCAGTCCGGTCTCCTGCGCCTGGCGCGGGCCGGCGCCTTCGCTCTGCCAGGTGTTGATGCCGATGTGATGGTGGTAGCGGCCGGACGACAGGAACGCCACGCCGCTGCGCGACAAGCGGGTCGGCTCCATGCCGATCAGCCCCTCGTAGAAGGCGCGGCCGCGCGCCACGTCGCCGACCCGCAGATGCATGTGGCCGATGCGCAGCGCCTTCGGCGCCGTCGCGTACTGGTCCCGCGTGGTGTCGGTCTGGGCCACGATGGCGTCGATGTCGAGATGCCCGCTGCCCATGGTGACGGTGTCGCCGGTCCACTCCCAGCTCGCCGGCGGGCGGTCGGAATAGACCTCGATGCCGTTGCCTTCGGGGTCGGTGAGATAGGAGGCTTCGCTGACATTGTGATCGGCAAAACCGTCGAACGGTGTGCGGGCGAGCGCGGCATGGACCAGCCAGCGCGCGAAGTCGGCGCGGCTCGGCATCAGGAACGCGGTGTGAAACAGCCCGGCGGCGCCCGGACGCTCGATCGGCGCGTCGGGCCGGTGGATCAGATGCAGCAGCGCGACGTTATCGACGCCCAGCACCACCTCGGTGGCATCGGCGCGCAGCGTGCTGAATTTCAGCAGGTCGGTGTAGTAGGTCCGCATCTTCGCGAGGTCGCGGACGCGCAATGCCGCGGCGCCGATCCGCATCGGGGTCTGTTGTGCGAACGGCAAGGGGGCAACGGAGACCGCCGCGACTCCGTCGGCGCCGCCCTCGGCGCGCACCGCGCCGGCCAGCGCGGCCTGGCTGGCGGCAAAGGAAGCGAGCTTCATCACCTGTCGGCGCGTGGTCATCGGCAATCCATCGTCGGAGGAGAGACCATCGTGGATAGAAAGGCGGCGCAACGGCGTCAAATCACATCGCCGTAGGCGTCGGTAACCTGAACCTGCCGGCCCCGGCCGTCAGGCGTAGGGCGCAATAGCGCAGCGTATCGCGCCGCGCCTGCGAGAGGCGGATTACGCTTCGCTAATCCGCCCTACGGATCGAGCCTCAGCCATCGACGCGCAACAGCACGACCTCGAGCGGGACATCCGGCATCTGCAGGATCCGGCCGCTGCAGGCGGCGGTGATCCGGCTCGAGGTGCCCGCGAACTCGAAATCGAGTTCGTCGATGCCAAGTATCGAAGGCTGGCCGGGCGCGTGGCGACGGGTCGAGACCTTCGCCGTAAAGCGGTTGCCGTTCTGGATGAAGGAGCCGCTGTATTCGATCACGGTGTCGCGGCCGATCAGCCGCTGGTCCGCGATCTCGACGAGGCCGACGCCATCGGCCTCGGCCGTCCTGAACCAAACTGAATATCGACCGTCGGGAAGCATGTGGGCACCTGTGGTTGCAGGAGCCGTACAGCACCGCGATACCCAATTCGTGAACAAAATGGATTGGATTCGAGGCGATGCCCGGTCGCGCAATGCGACCCGACTGCGGGCGTTGGCGGCGATGACGGCAGCATGACCGAACCGTTAACGCGCGATTCAAATCAATGTCAGCGGCAGCCACCGCCGCGGCACCGCGCGGACTCCAATCGGCCCGATTGCGCCGCCACCGTCGCGCGATCACTGGAGCGGACCCGCATGACGACCACCGAGTTGCAACCGAGATTCGACCCGCGCTATGTCGCCGCTTTGCGCGAGGTGCTGGAGATCGCCGTCGAACATATCGAGGAACAGCACCGCACGCCGGCCACCAAGGCGAAGATGGCCGAGACCATCGTGCGCAGCGCCGCCGACGGCGTCACCGACGCCCGCGATTTGCTGAGCCACGCTGTGCGCGCCGGCGCGGAGGGGGCGCCGTAACTGTCTCGTTCCCCGGATGCAGCGCAGCGCGTCGCCCTTGCGACGTGGTGCGCTGCTGACCGGGAAACGCGCTAGCGCGCCCTACTCGCCCCAGCTCGCGAACGCGTCGTTGAACGCGCGCTCGCCCGGCGAGCCCTTTTCGATGGCGATGATGGCGCGGCGCTGGTTGGTATAGACGAGGGGAATGTCGAACCAAGAGCGCTCCTTGAGGAGCTGCAGGTTGCGGACGCGGTCGGTCTCGACGTTGCTCAAGCCCACCAGGAAGAAGCCATCGGTGACCTTGACGGCGAGGCCGGCCAGCGGCGTGCCGCGGGCCTGCTCGTTGGACTTCATCAGGATGCCCGGCACGTTGGAGACGCCGCCGCCGGCGAAATCCGAGGGCAGCACGAAGGTCAGCTCGGCGGTGTGGCTGGCGGGCAGCGACGTGTCGGTGTTGCGGCGGAACGACATCGACATCTTGAACTTGCGTTCGGGAATCTCGATGTCGGCGCGCACCGCGACGTCGCCGGGCTTGCCGCCCGACGCCTTGATCTGCTCGGTGCGCCAGACGACTGTGCCGACATACTGCTTGCCCTTCGGCTCCGCCGGATCCTCGTCATACAGCACCACGCGCTGCGCCACCGGCGCGACCTGGTCCGACGAACCGGGCTGGCCGACGCGGTCGGCGATCTTCGGCCGCGGCGCCAGCGGCGCGTCCTTGTTATCGACGACGACCGGCGTCGAGGAACCGAAGCCGCGCACGGTGTTCATGATCGAGGGACCGGCGAGCAGCGCCGCGCCTGCCAGGATCATCACAATGCCGATGGCGATTGCGGTCCTGAATGGGAAGCCGCGGCCGACGCGTTTCGGCTTGGGCAGCTTCGGCGGCTTTTCCTTCTTGTCCTTCTTGGGCTTGGCGTCGCGCACGCGCGACACCGGCGGCTGCGGCTCGTCGCCGTCGGGCTCGTCGTGGCCGAACACCTCGCCGCGGTCTTCCATGTTGGGCTCAAGCCGGTCGAATTCCGGCGCCTGCGACGGCACGTTGGCATAGGTTTTCCGCGCCGCGCGGTTGGCCTGCGCGGCGGCGCGGCCGAGGTCGTCGACATCGGCGGTGACGTCGCGAAAGCCGCGCATGGCGGCCTGGCCCGGATCGGGCTGCGGCGGCTTGGTGTTGTTGTCGAAGCGGCGTGGACCGCCGGTGCGCTCGCGGGTCGGCGGCAGCGACGGGTCCTGCATGCCAACGCTGGGCTGCGGCTGGGTCTGCTTCGGAATCGGCGGCGGATCGACGCGCAGGTTGCGCTGTGGCGGGCGCTCCGCGGCGCGGTCGTCGGCACGCGGCGCCTCGCGTGCTTGCGGCGGCGTCGGCACGATCGGCTGGCGGCCACGCGGCGACGGATCGGCCG
>NZ_JAQGJD010000259.1 GCF_028290785.1 Tardiphaga sp.
TCCCCCAACGCCGCGTTCAGTCTGTCCCTTAGCGCCACCAGCTCGTTCTTCATCGACACCAGTTCACCGACCGAACAGGCCGAGGCCGCCAGCACGCCTTGCGGCACGGTCTTCGCCTTCTCGCGCAGCGCGTGGCCTTGCGGCGTCAGCGCGATCAGCACCTGCCGCTCGTCTTCCGCGCTGCGGGTACGGCGAATCAGCCCGGCGGTCTCGATGCGCTTCAGCAGCGGCGTCAGCGTGCCCGAATCCAGGAACAGCCGCTGGCCTACTTCCTTGACGGGGATGTCATCGCGCTCCCACAGCACCAGCATCACCAGATATTGCGGATAGGTCAGCCCCAGCCGCTCCAGCAACGGCTTGTAGATGCGGTTGAAGGCGTGCGCGGTGGAATACACCGCGAAACAGATCTGGTTTTCGAGCTTCAGCGGCGGATACGCCACGGACTTCCTTGCCATCACACTCTCCGGATCTGATGCGTCGTCCTGCCAATCTGGCCCCTCGCCGCCTCACAATCAATTGAGCACAACTAAATTGCGGCGTCGATATTTCTCATTGTGCACAATCTAATTGTACGCAATAAAGACTACGTTGAATTCAAAACAAGGAGCAACGCCCATGTCCGTCAACGTCCTCTACAAGACCAGCGCCAAGGCCACCGGCGGCCGCGATGGCCACGCCGCCACCCTCGACGGCGCGCTCGACGTCAAACTCGCCACACCCAAGGAATTGGGCGGCGCCGGCGGCGAAGGCAACAACCCCGAGCAACTGTTCGCCGCGGGTTACGCCGCCTGCTTCATCGGCGCGATGAAGTTCGTCGCATCGCAGGGCGGACCGAAGGTACCGGCGGACGTCGCGGTGACCGCGACCGTCGGCATCGGCCCGCGTTCGGCCGGGGGATTCGGTCTGGATGTCGAACTCGCGGTGTCGTTGCCGGGCCTTGCCAAGGCCGATGCCGAGGCGCTGGTGGAGAAGGCACACCAGATCTGCCCGTATTCCAATGCCACCCGCGGCAATATCGACGTTCGCTCCGTGATCGCCTGACGGATCGGCTTTGCGACAGGCCCGCCAGCATCTGGCGGGCCTGCGCGCTGCGCCAGACAGGCTGCCTTCGAAATCGCATGGCAGCCTGAATTTGCGAAGACGCGCTTTGGATGGTTTATGTGTCGGACGACCAACGACAAAAGAACCAGAAACGCCTCATGATCCCCAATATTGCTCCCGGCGCTATCGCCGGCTTGCGCGTGATCGACCTGTCGCGCGTCCTCGGTGGCCCCTACTGCACGCAGATTCTCGCCGACCACGGCGCCGACGTCGTCAAGGTCGAGCCGCCGGCCGGCGACGAGACCCGCGACTGGGGCCCTCCGTTCCACGACGACGACGCGGCATATTTCATCGGCACCAATCGCAACAAGCGTTCGATCGGCCTCGACCTCGCCTCGGATGCGGGCCGCGTCGTGCTGATGCGCATGCTCGAAGACGCCGACGTGATGATCGAGAACTTCAAGCCCGGCACCCTCGACAAATGGGGTATCGGCAATGACGTGCTGCGCGCGAAATTCCCGAAACTGATCCATTGCCGAATCTCCGGCTTCGGCGGCGATGGCCCGCATGGCGGCCATCCCGGCTACGACGCCGTGATTCAGTCGATGGTCGGCCTGATGGCCGCCACCGGCATGCCGGATAGCGGCCCCACCCGCATCGGCGTCGCCCTGGTCGACATGTCGACCGGGCTCTACGCCTGCGTCGGCATTCTGATGGCGCTGGCGGAACGCGCCAAATCGGGGCTCGGCCAGTTCGTGGAGGCGACCCTGTACGAGACCGGCCTCGCCATCATGCATCCGCACACCGCCAACTACTTCATGAATGGCGGCAAGCCGCCGGCGCGGACCGGCAACGAGCATCCCAACCTATATCCCTACGCGGTGTTCGCGGCGCGCGACGGCGACATCTTCGTGGGAGTCGGCAACGACGCCACCTATCGCAAGTTATGCAAGGAACTCGGAAAACCGGAGCTAGGCACGGATCCCCGCTTTGCCCGCAACCGCGACCGCGTCGTCAACCGAGACGAGTTGCGCGCCGAGCTGGAGGCGATACTCACGCAAGAAGACGGCGAGCCGCTGTGCCGACGCCTGCTCGCGGCCGGCCTTCCCGCCGGTCCTGTGCAGTCGATCGACAAGGCGCTCGCCAACCCGCACACCCTCGCGCGCGGCGATATCATCGAGAAGGACTGGTACAAGGGCGTCGCTTCACCGGTCCGTTTCGACCGCACCAAGGCCAGCTTGCGCCGCGTGCCGCCAAAATTCAGCGAGCATGCGACCGAGGTGCTCGAGGAGTTCGGCTATTCCGCCGATGAGATCAGCGATCTCGTCGCCAAGGGCACCGTGAGCGGCCCGGAACGGAAGCGCTAGGTTCGGCTGCCCCGGACTCAGTGCACCAGGCCGCGCCAGCGGCGGGGTGCACTGCTGACCAGCGGCCATTCTAGGCGCCGGTGTGCGCAACGGCCCCGGCTCTGCGGAGCAGCGTGAAGAACGCTGCACCGCGTCCGGGACAAGCAAGTATGTCCACGCTTCCCCCGTCGCATCCGCTCGACTATACGGTCATTAGTACGTCATCCGGCGCTGCTAACGCGCACCAACGACGATGACGGCCACCGGGAGACTTTGAATGTTTCGACGACACCTCTGCCTTGCCTCGCTGCTTGCCTCGACCCTCGTACTGGCCTCACCCGCCTATGCCGTCACCGAGATCCAGTGGTGGCACGCCATGACCGGCGGCAACAACGAGGTGGTGGTCAAGCTGGCTGAGGAGTTCAACGCCTCGCAAAGCGACTACAAGGTCGTGCCGGCCTACAAGGGCAGCTATCCCGACACCATGAACGCCGGCATCGCCGCGTTCCGCGCCGGCAACGCACCGCACATCATGCAGGTGTTCGAAGTCGGCACCGCCACCATGATGTCCGCCACCGGCGCGGTGAAGCCGGTCTACAAGCTGATGGAAGAAGCCGGCGAGAAGTTCGACTCGAAGGCCTATCTGCCGGCAATCACCGGCTACTACTCGACCTCGAAGGGCGAGATGCTGTCGTTCCCGTTCAACTCGTCCTCGATGGTGATGTGGATCAACAAGGACGCGCTGAAGAAGGCCAACATCGCCGAAATTCCGAAGACGTGGCCGGAAGTGTTCGAGGACGCCAAGAAGCTGAAGGCGGCGGGCTATGCGACCTGCGGTTTCTCCACCGCGTGGGTGACCTGGGCCAATCTCGAGCAGCTGTCGTCGTGGCACAACCAGCCGCTGGCCTCCAAGGCCAATGGCCTCGACGGCTTCGATACCGTGCTGGAATTCAACGGCCCGCTGCAGATCAAGCATCTCGAAACCCTGATCGAGCTGCAGAAGGACAAGACCTACGACTACTCCGGCCGCACCAATTCGTCGGAAGGCCGCTTCACCTCCGGCGAATGCCCGATCTTCCTGACCTCGTCGGGCTTCTTCGGCCAGGTCAAGGGCGCCGCCAAGTTCGACTGGACCAACGCGCCGATGCCGTATTATCCGGATGTCGCCGGCGCCCCGCAGAACTCGATCATCGGCGGCGCCTCGCTGTGGGTGATGGGCGGCAAGAAGCCCGACGAATACAAGGGCGTCGCCAAATTCCTCACCTTCCTGTCCGACACCGACCGCCAGGTCGCGATCCACAAGGCGTCGGGCTATCTGCCGATCACCAAGGCGGCCTATGCCAAAGCCAAGGAACAGGGCTTCTACAAGGATGCGCCGTATCTGGAGACGCCGCTGCTGGAGCTGACCAACAAGGAGCCGACCGAGAACTCGCGCGGCCTGCGGCTCGGCAACATGGTGCAGCTGCGCGACATCTGGGCGGAAGAGATCGAGACCGCGCTGGCCGGCAAGAAGACCGCCAAGCAGGCGCTGGACACCGCCGTGCAGCGCGGCAACGCGGTGCTGCGGCAGTTCGAGAAGACGGTGAGCAAGTAATCGGGTGGAACGCGTCAACCTCCAAGCCACTCCAGCCGATCCCTTCCCCCCTTCGGGGGGAGGGTTAGGGAGAGGGGGAGCCACAGGCGACGGCGCTTGTGGCGCGGGGGCGCGCTAACCCATGCAAAAGCAATCCACCTTCCGCTCGCCAGTGCTGCCGTTCCTGCTGCTGACGCCGCAGGTCGCGGTGGTGCTGCTGTTCTTCTACTGGCCGGCGGCGCAGGCGGTGTGGCAATCGTTCCTGCTGCAGGACGCGTTCGGGCTCTCCACCACCTTCATCTGGTTCGAGAACTACGCGGAGTTGCTAACCCAGCCGGAATATTATGAAGCCGTGCTGCGCACCTTCATCTTCTCCGCGGCCATCGCCGGCTCCTCGCTGTCGTTCGCCTTGCTGCTCGCCGTGATGGCCGACAAGCCCCTGCGCGGATCGGGCCTGTATCGCACGCTGCTGATCTGGCCCTATGCGGTCGCGCCCGCTGTCGCCGGCGTGCTGTGGATCTTCATGCTGCATCCGTCGCTCGGCGTGCTCGCGCGGGGCTTGCGCGGCATGGGAATCGACTGGAATCCGCAGCTCAACGGCGACCATGCGGTAACGCTGATCGTGCTGGCCGCGGCATGGAAGCAGATCTCCTACAACTTTCTGTTCTTCCTCGCCGGCCTGCAGGCGATCCCGAAAAGCGTGCTGGAAGCCGCTGCCATCGACGGCGCCAAGCCGATGCGGCGATTCTGGACCGTCACCTTCCCGCTGCTGACGCCGACCATCTTCTTCCTGATCGTCGTCAACATCGTCTACGCCTTCTTCGACACCTTTGGGATCATCGACGCGATGACGGGCGGCGGGCCTGCCAAGGCCACCGAAACCCTGGTCTACAAGGTCTATCTCGATGGGTTGCTCGGCGGCAATCTCGGTTCGTCCGCGGCGCAATCGGTGATGCTGATGGTGATCGTGGTGGCGCTGACCGCGATCCAGTTCCGCTATGTCGAACGCAAGGTGACGTATTGATGGTGATGTTCACTATGGCTGCGCCACGCCACTTCCTTCCCTCTCCCCTTGTGGGAGAGGGTGACCGCGCGTCAGCGCGGACGGGTGAGGGGTGCGGCGCGCTCCGTAAAGGCCCCCTCATCCGTCACGGCCTTCGGCCGCGCCACCTTCTCCCACCTAGCGAAGCTTCGCTTCGCGCGGGGGAGAAGGAAGGAAGAGGGCTCCGCCGATGGTAGAAGCTCAGGGTTTCCGGCGCTTCGTCGCGCACTTCATTCTGTGGATCGGCATCGCCATCGTGGCGTTTCCGGTCTATCTCGCTTTTGTCGCGTCCACCCAGGATGCTGCCTCGATCGCCAACGGCCAGATGTCGCTGCTGCCCGGCAGCCATTTGATCGAGAACTACACCAAGACGATCTTCGTCGGTTCTTCCGGCTCGACCCGCGAACCGGTCGGCGTGATGCTGTTTAACTCGCTGGTGATGGCGCTGGCCATCGCGATCGGCAAGATCGCGATCTCGATCCTGTCGGCCTACTCCATCGTGTACTTCCGCTTTCCGTTCCGGATGGCGATCTTCTGGATGATCTTCATCACCTTGATGCTCCCGGTCGAGGTGCGGATCTATCCGACCTACAAGATCGCCGCCGACTTCGGCATGCTCGACAGCTACGCCGGCCTGACGCTGCCGCTGATCGCCTCGGCCACCGCGACGCTGTTGTTCCGGCAGTTCTTCATGACGGTGCCGGATGAATTGCTGGAGGCCTCGCGCCTCGACGGCGCCGGACCGCTTCGATTTTTCTGGGATACGCTGCTGCCGCTGTCGCGCACCAACATGGCGGCGTTGTTCGTGATCCTGTTCATCTATGGCTGGAATCAGTATCTCTGGCCGCTGTTGATCACCACGCGCGACGACATGCAGACCGTCGTGATCGGCATCCGCAAGATGATCACCACCACCGACGCGCTGACGGAATGGCCGATCGTGATGTGCACCGCCGTGCTGGCGATGCTGCCGCCGGTGGCCGTGGTGATCCTGATGCAGCGACTGTTCGTGCGCGGCCTGGTCGAGACCGAGAAGTAGGAATCCGATGTCGAACGTCTCCCTGCGTAACGTGCGAAAGACCTATCCCGGCGGCTTCGAGGCCATCAAGGGCATCGATTTCGAGATTCCCGATGGCCAGTTCTGCGTGCTGGTCGGCCCCTCCGGCTGCGGCAAGTCGACCCTGCTGCGCATGGTTGCCGGGCTGGAGACCGTCACCTCGGGCGAGATCGATATCGGCGGCCGTGTCGTCAACGAGGTCGAGCCGGCCGACCGCGACATCGCCATGGTGTTCCAGAACTACGCGCTCTATCCGCACATGACCGTCTACAACAACATGGCCTATGGCCTGCGCAACCGCGGCATGCCGAAGCCCGAGATCGATACCCGCGTCCGCGAAGCCGCGCAGATCCTCGAGATCACGACCATGCTCGACCGCAAGCCGCGGCAGCTATCCGGCGGCCAGCGCCAGCGCGTCGCCATGGGCCGCGCCATCGTGCGGCAGCCGAAAGTGTTCCTGTTCGACGAGCCGCTGTCCAATCTTGACGCCAAGCTGCGCGTCGCGATGCGGGTCGAGATTCGAAAACTGCAGCGCCGGCTCAAGACCACCTCGATCTACGTCACCCACGACCAATTGGAAGCGATGACGCTGGCCGATATCTTGGTGGTGATGAATGGCGGTCAGGTCGAGCAGATCGGCAATCCGCTGGAGATCTACCGCAAGCCGGCCACGACCTTTGTCGCCTCCTTCATCGGCGCACCGCCGATGAACCTGATACCGCTCGACGGCGGCGAGATCGCCGCGCAATTCGCCGGCGACAGCCGCAGCGTCGCGGCCGCGGGGGTTCTGGGGGTGCGGCCGGAGGATCTGCTGATCTCCACCGATGCGACCGCTACCGGTGGCATCGCGCTGGACCTGACCGTGGAAGCGATCGAGCGGGTCGGCCCGGAAACCTTCGTCTATGGCTCCCGCGAGGGCGCCCACGGCGTCAGCGTCAATCCCGGCGAACTGCCCCCGGGGGAGGTCATTGTCCGGATTCCCGGCCAGATCGCCCCGGCGATCGGCGAACGGATCCGGGCCATCGCGCCGCGCGACAAATTGCACCTGTTCAGCGCCGATGGCCGGGCGCGGATCGATATCTGATCCGCTTCAAGGCGTTACATACCCAATTCAGGCAATTTACGGGTGCTTGAACCCGGTAAAGCCATGCCCATATTGTTGAATGACCGGTGGGTATTCCGCCGGTCGAGGGCGCCGTAAGGGCCCTGATACCCAAAGTCGCTTCGAGAGGGCTTTGTATTTATGTCTCGTGTTCCTTCGTTATCCAGTCCGTTCCTTTTGGGATTCGACGAGATTGAGCGTGCGCTCGATCGCGTGGTGAAAGGCGCCGACGGTTACCCTCCCTACAACATCGAGCGGTGCGACCGTAACAGCGGTCAGCCCGAACGCCTGCGCATCACGCTGGCGGTCGCGGGGTTCACCCGTGATCAACTCGATGTGACCACCGAGGAGAACCAGCTCGTCATTCGGGGCCGCCAGCAGGACGACAAGGCCCGGCAGTACATCCATCGCGGCATCGCCGCGCGGCACTTCCAGCGCACGTTCGTGCTGGCCGAAGGGATGCTGGTGCTGGGTGCGGATTTGAAGAATGGGCTGTTGTCCGTCGATCTGGCCAGGCCGGAGCCTGAAAGGGTCGTTAAGACAATCGCTATCAATGAGCATGAATAATGCATGGACCCGAAAAGACGGAATCCGGATTTTCGGCCAGGTCATGCATCTGAATGGAACTAGTAGCGGACTCGACCGCTTGGTCTAACAGAAGGAGTCGAGACCATGAGTGAAGTTGGAGTTGTGTACGAAACCGCAAGCGTGACCACCGAAGCGCTGGCGCATCTGGGCGACGGTTTGATCGCTTATGTGAAGCAGATCCGTTCCGAAGACGTGCCGGGGCTATTCCCGCAGGCACCGCGCATCGCGCCGGGACTGAAGCTGTTCGCGCTGCATGCCGCCGATGGCACGCCGATCATGCTGACCGACAGCCGGGAAGCGGCGATCGCGAATGCATGGAGCCAGGAATTGCAGGCGGTCAGCGTTCACTAACGCTGACATTGGTTGCAGAAGAAGTTGCGATACGCGGGCCATCCCGCGTATTTGCATGTCAGCCCCTTTCGTGGTGCTTCGACCGCACGAACGACTGACGGGGTGGCGCTTATTTGATCCGCCGTCGATTGTCGCAAGCGCTGGTTGCGGTCCATTGAGACAGCTATTCCGGCAGCTCAGAGACTCGCATCCAAAACATCGATCGGCTCATCGGATCCTGTACCAGCGCCGGATTCGATCGTTGCCGTGCCGGCACAACCGGATCTGGTGACGCAACATTCACCATGCTTCAAAAAACTCAATTCAATTAAGCCTCGGGCCGCGCACTCCACGCGTCGTCAGGCCGCGGTGGCCGGCGGCAGGGCCAGTACGGAATAGATCGCATGGGCGTCTCGGGAGGCCCGCAGCTTCTTGGCGACGTCCTGGTCACGCAGCAGGCGGGCGATGCGCGCCAGCGCCTTGAGGTGGTCGGCGCCGGCGCCTTCCGGGGCCAGCAGCAGAAACACCAGATCCACCGGCTGGCCGTCCATCGCTTCGAAATCGATCGGACGCTCGAGCCGGGCGAACAGCCCAAACAATTTGTCGAGCTTCGGGAGCTTGCCGTGCGGGATCGCGACGCCGTAGCCGACCGCGGTGGTGCCGAGCTTTTCCCGCTGCAGCAGCACTTCGAAAATGGCCTTGTCGCTTTGCCCGGTGATGGCGGCGGCACGCGCAGCAAGCTCCTGCAGCGCCTGCTTCTTGCTGTTGACTTTCAACGCCGCGAGGATCGCCTCGGGCGCGACCAGATCGGTAATCGTCATGGACCGTTCCGAGGATGTTCGACGGGCAGCGGGTGAAGTAGGAGATCAGAACCGGCAGCGTCAATAAGGACAAAGGTTGAAGGCACGACATCCTCGCTGTCAGAAACGCACCGGGCGCGAACGTCCGGACGTACTCTAGCACCGGAACCGGCCCATGCGAAATCCATCAACCGGCCAAAAACCCGTCAAAGGCGGCGGACCATAGGTTCGGCCTAACGGGGCGTCAATGCCGTCAGGAGGGTTTAACCACCGGCGGATCGACCCAGCCCACATTACCATCTGCACGGCGGTAAACGATATTCACCCGACCGCTGCTACCATGCTGGAATACCACCACGGCGGCGCCCGTGAAATCCAGTTCCATCACCGCCTCGCTCACCGAGAAACGCTTTAGCGAGGTGGTCGCCTCCGCGATGATTACCGGATCGTAGCCGGTTTCGTCGTGCTCATCTTCGCCTGCCGGGGCTTCGATGACATAGGAGGGCGCGTTGATAGTGGGTGCTGTCAGTTCGGCAATCGCCACCGCTTCGGCATGGGCCTTGCGCGCCGAGCGATCCTTCAGCCGGCTCTTGTAGCGGCGCAGTCGCTTCTCGATTTGGATCAGCGCCTGATCGGCGCTCGCATAGGCATCGGCGGCATTGGAGTCGGCTTCAAGTGTAATTCCGGAATCCAGATGCAGCGCACAATCGGTGCGGAAGCCGAAGCCATCCTTGCTCAGGGTGATGTGGCCGGAATAGTTGCCATCGAAATATTTTCGCAAGACTTCGTCGGTTCGCTCACTGACGCGACCGCGCAAGGCGTCGCCGACATTGATGCTTTTTCCCGAGATGCGGAGGGTCATGTTGATGCCTCGATTCGTCTTGAGTTGAACCGACAGTATCCCGATTTGGCGGGAGCGCAATCAAGCTGGTGCGATGTCGCGGGACCTGTCGGAGGTGGCGGGCGCTGTGAGTGCATTGCCGAGCATGCTCTGCTTGTCGCGACGGCGCTGCACCGATGACGGAATCCGCATGGCCTCGCGGTATTTCGCCACGGTACGGCGCGCAATATCAATACCCGCCTCGCGCAGACGTTCCACAATGGTATCATCGGAAAGGATGACTGCGGGGTTTTCGCCGTCGATCAATTGTTTGATATGATGCCGCACCGCTTCCGCGGAATGCGCTTCGCCGCCATCGGCGGAAGCGATCGAGGCGGTAAAGAAGTATTTCAATTCAAAACTGCCGCGATTGGTCGCCATGTATTTGTTGGCGGTGACGCGCGACACCGTGGATTCATGCATCTGGATCGCGTCGGCGACGGCCTTCAGATTGAGCGGCCGCAGATGCGCGACGCCCTGCGTGAAGAAGCCGTCCTGCTGGCGCACGATCTCGGTCGCCACTTTCAGGATCGTGCGGGCGCGCTGGTCCAGCGCGCGCACCAGCCACGTGGCGTTCTGCAGGCAATCGGTGAAATAGGATTTGTCGCCGTCCTTGCGGATCGTCTTCGATAGCTCGGAATAATAGACTTGGTTGACCAGCACGCGCGGCAAGGTGTCGCTGTTGAGTTCGACGTGCCAACCACCATCCGGGCCCGGCCGCACATAGACATCCGGCACCACGGTCTGCGTACGCGCCGAGCCATATTTCAAACCGGGCTTCGGATCGAGCCGGCGAATTTCACCTATCATGTCGGCGAGATCCTCGTCATCGACGCCGCAGATCTTGCGCAGGTTACCGATGTCGCGCTTGGCAAGCAAATGGAGGTGTTCGACCAGCGCCTGCATCGCGGGATCGTAGCGGTTCTGTTCGCGCAACTGGATGGCCAAGCACTCGCTCAGACTGCGCGCACAGACCCCAGGCGGATCGAACTTCTGCAGCACCGAGACTACCGTCTCCACATCCTGTGCGGAGGCGCCAAGACGCTCGCCCACGCCGCCGAGGTCGGGCGGCAGGTAGCCCGCCTCGTCCACGAGGTCGATCAGGTATTGCCCGATCATGCGCAGCGCCGGCGAGGCGAACGCCACCGACAACTGCTCGGCAAGATGGCTGCCCAGGGTGATTTCCGCGGCCACAAAGGCTTCGAGGTTGTAACTGTCGTCGCTGGAGGCGCCGCCGCCCCATTCCGTGTAGGAGGTCGGCGCGGCATCCTGCGCGTTGCGGGCCGCGGCTTCCGAGGGCTCCTCGGAGAACACGTTTTCGAGGCCGGTATCGAGGGTCTGTTCGATCTCGGCGCGGCTGCCGAGTTCCCGGTTCATCCACTCGTCGGGCGCCGGAGCGTCGAAATGATCGCCGCCGGCGCGGTCGGAAAAGTCGCTGCCATCCTGCCCGGAGACGAAGCCGGCGTCATCCTGGGCGGCGTGGTCGGTGTATTCGGCACGCTCCGCCGCGGCCTCGCCGGCCACCGCCGGCTCGCTGCCATCGCTGGCGCGCTCCAGCAGCGGATTGCGCTCCAGTTCATCTTCCACAAAGGTCGACAGGTCGAGATTGGACAGCTGCAGCAGCTTGATGGCCTGCATCAGCTGCGGCGTCATCACCAGTGACTGGGATTGACGGAACTCTAGTCTCTGCGTCAGCGCCATAGCGGCAAAAACCGATCCAAAAGTTGGTCCGTTTCTTGCTTATATCTTTCTTCGGCTGATGTACACGGCTTGACGAATTGTAATTTTGGGCTAGAGGCGGAATTCCTCGCCGAGATACAGGCGACGGACATCCGGGTTGGCAACGATCTCTTCGGGAGACCCCTCGGTCAAGATTTCGCCAGCATAGACGATGTAAGCGCGGTCTGTCAGCCCCAGCGTTTCGCGGACGTTATGGTCGGTGATCAGCACGCCGATGCCGCGATTGGTGAGGTGGCGGACGAGGTCCTGGATGTCGCCCACGGCGATGGGATCGATGCCGGCGAAGGGTTCGTCGAGCAGCATGTAATTCGGCCGCGTCGCCAGCGCTCGCGCAATTTCGACGCGGCGGCGTTCGCCGCCGGACAGCGCGATCGACGGTGACTTGCGCAGTTTCTGGATATTGAACTCGTCGAGCAGCGAATTCAGCTCGTGCTCGCGCTTCTTCTTGTTGGGTTCCACCACTTCCAGCACCGCGCGAATGTTCTGCTCGACGGTGAGGCCGCGGAAAATTGAGGCTTCCTGCGGCAGATAGCCGATGCCGAGCCGGGCGCGCTGATACATCGGCAGCTTGGTGACGTCGTGGCCATCAAGCTCGATGGCGCCGCGATCGGCCTTGATCAGGCCGGTGATCATGTAGAATACGGTGGTCTTGCCGGCGCCGTTGGGACCGAGCAGGCCGACCGCTTCGCCGCGCCGCACATAGATGCTGACGCCACGGACAACCTGGCGGGAGCCGAAACTCTTTTCCACGCTATGCACAGCCAGGTAGCCGGCGCGGTTGGCGAGTTTTGGCGCGGCACCGTTGGCCTTCGCGCGCGGCTGCGGTTTTTCCGCGCGGCGCGGCGCTTCGGCGCGTGGCTGCGGCACGGGCTGCGCGGAATCGATCGGGATGGCGCGGGACATCGGCGGAGCATCGCGCACGGGAGTGCTGAGCATGTCGCCCATGCTGTCGCCAAGGGCGGTGATATCGACCGGCGAGCGCGCAAACCCCTGCTGACCGCGTTTCGGGGCGCGCCGACGGAACATTCCGAGGAGATCAACCATGCGCACGCTCAGCCCCGGCCGTCGCCAGCGCAAATGCCGCGGTTGTTTTGTTTCGCCAGATCAACATGGAGCAGTCTAGGTCCCTTGCCGGCGCAACGCCGGGCCGTCATCAGTTCGATATAACCATGGCGACATCGAGTTGCACGGTGCGATTCAACCGTCGCGCCGATCGTAAACGGCAAATCTTTGCAATTACTTAGGTTTTCCGGGCGCCGGTGCCGCGCCGATGGCCGGTGCGCCCTGCCCCGACGACTGGAACAGGCCCTGGACCCGCCCGCTGTCTGATTCCACCCGCGAGGTTCCGCTGGTCATGTCCACAACGAGGCGGTCGCCACGCAGTACATTCTTGCCTTGGGTCAGCACCACGCCACCGAGCATGGTGACGAGGTTGGTCTTGGTGTCGAACACCGCGGTTTCGCCGGTCACGACCTGGTCCTTCTGGGTCACCACCACGCTACCGCGGGCTTCCAGCCGCCGGATCGACGAGGAACCGCCGGGACCGGGCTGCGCCGCCTTGATCGGGGTCTTCGGCGCGGCCTTGGCAGAGGGCGTGCCCGCCGCCGGCGCCGCCGAACCGCCGCCGTCGTAGAACACCACCAGGGTCTTCGACTTCATGGTCGTGTCGCCCTGCACCACCTTCACGTCGCCGGAGAAGGTGGCTTCCTTCTTCTTGTCGCGCATTTCCAGCGAGGCGGCCTCGATCTGGATCGGCTGGTCGCGGTTCTGCGAAAAGCCCTGCATCGCATTCGGTACGCCCTGCACGGCGCTCTGCGCTACGGCATCCGTGGCAGCCATCGTCCATGCGGCCAAAGCGGCGCCGGCGAGTTGGTGCGTCCAGAAACGACGTCGGTCGGGGGTCATCATCACATTCATTTCGCGTTGGCACGCTTGCCGTTGGTAGCCTTGGCCCGGACAGCAGGTTCGGGCGGCGTTTCAGGTTCCGGCGCCGGCTGGGCGGCAGGATCTGGCGGCGGTGGCGGATCCATCAGCATCACCACGCCGCCTTCGAACCGGACCACTTCGCCGTGCTCGGTGATCCTCATCCGTTGGCCCTTGAGGGTGCCATTGAGCAGCTTGACGTCGACCGGTTCGTCGGAATCGACGTTGCCCTTGGCGATGTCGATCACGGCCTGGGTCATCCGGGCTTCATAGCCGCTCGTGGTCTGCAGGAAGATGTCCTTGTAGAGGTGGAGCAACTGGGTCTTGGAATTGAATAGGCCGGTTCGCGCATCCATGGTCATGGTCGATTTGTCTTCCATCATCACCTTGGCGCGCAAGGTGCCGAGTTCGACGTTATCCGGATCGGTAAGGTCCTGGGTCGCGGTCTTGGCCCATAATTCGTAGGGGCGCCCGTCGGGCGAGAAACCCGCCAGATGCGGCGTCTCCATGGTGATCTTGGTGCCCGAGACCACCAGGTTACCCATGTCGATCGGCAGTCGCGCCAAAATCATGCGGAACGGGTTGAAGATCGAGACGCCGATGATCATGGCCATCGACAGCACCACCACCGCCGGCACGGCGATCCGCAGCAGCCGCACGAGCCGGGAGTGGCGCGCTGCGGCTGCGAACCGCACGTCCATGCCGGCTTGATAGGTCGGGATCTGAACCGAATTCACCGCTGCTCCAACGCGCCGGGCCGCACCTGCGCCATCCTACGCTGAAATGCGCAGGTTTTGCAGCCGTCCCCACCAGAACGATCAGTGTGACCGAAACGCGGCGGCCGGCGGCGGCGAGCTGCTTCAGAACGTCACTTCAGCGCATCGCGCTTAAGAATGCGCGAAAATGTCCTCATTTTCCCAGCCGGACAGATCGAGTTTGGCCCGGGTCGGCAAGAACTCGAAGCAGGCCTGCGCCAGTTCGGTGCGGTTCTCGCGCGCGAGCATGACATTCAGGCGCTCGCGCAGCCCATGCAGATGCAACACGTCGGAAGCGGCATAGGCCAATTGGGCGTCGCTGAGCTTGGCCGATCCCCAGTCGCTGGACTGCTGCTGCTTGGACAGATCGACGTTCAGCACCTCGCGAACGAGGTCCTTGAGGCCGTGGCGGTCGGTATAGGTGCGGCACAGCCGGGAGGCGATCTTGGTGCAATAGACCGGGGACGGCATCACGCCGAGCGCATTGTACAGCGCCGCCAGATCGAAGCGGGCGAAATGGAAGATTTTTGTGACCTTGGGGTCGCCAAGCAGCTTCTTCAGGTTTGGCGCATCGGTATGGCCGACCGGAATCTGCACCACGTCGGCGCTGCCGTCACCCGGCGACAGCTGCACCACGCAGAGCCGGTCGCGGTGCGGATTGAGCCCCATGGTCTCGGTGTCGATCGCCACCGAATCGGTATAGCGGCTCAAATCCGGCAAATCGCCGCGATGCAGGCGGATGGTCATGGTATCGGCAACCTCTTCGTGGCCACGATTCGTGGGTTTCGAATGCGTTTTAGCGCCGATTGCCGGGGGTGACGAGGGCCGCTTTTGCCCTCTTGTCGCTAGCCCGTATTTACTCCGCCAGTTCGCGCATCACCTTGATCAGGTCCGACTTGCCCTCGAAACCGATGCCCGGCAGATCCGGCATGGTGATATGGCCGTCGATCACCTTCACGCTGTCGGGGAAGCCGCCATAGGGCTGGAACAGGTCGGGATAGCTCTCATTGCCGCCGAGCCCCAGCCCCGCCGCGATGTTGAGCGACATCTGGTGCCCGCCATGCGGGATGCAGCGCGACGGCGACCAGCCGAACTGCTCGAGCACGTCGAGGGTGCGCAGATACTCAACTAGGCCGTAGGATAGCGCGCAGTCGAACTGCAGCCAGTCGCGGTCCGGCCGCATGCCGCCGTAGCGCAGCAAGTTGCGGGCGTCCTGATGCGAGAACAGGTTTTCGCCGGTGGCCATCGGCCCGGGATAGAATTCGCTCAGCGATGCCTGCAGTGCATAATCGAGGGGATCGCCGACTTCCTCATACCAGAACAGTGGATAGTCGCGCAGCATCTTGGCGTAGGCGATGGCGGTCTCCAGATCGAGCCGGCCGTTGGCGTCGACCGCGAGGCGGGCTTCCGAGCCTATCTCCTTCAGCACCGCCTCGATACGCCGGCGGTCCTCGTCGATGGTTGCGCCGCCGATTTTCATCTTCACGACGTTGTAGCCGCGATTGAGATAGCTGCGCATCTCTGCCTGCAGCGCGCTGTCGTCCTTGCCGGGATAGTAGTAGCCGCCGGCGGCATAGACGAAGACGCGCGGATCGGCGTCGCGGCCCTTGCTCTCGGCCAGCATGCGAAATAGCGGCTTGCCCGCAATCTTCGCCGTGGCGTCCCAGATCGCCATATCCAGCGTGCCGACCGCGACCGAGCGCTCGCCGTGGCCGCCGGGCTTCTCGTTCGACATCATCGCCGCCCAGATGCGGTGCGGATCGAGATTGTCGCCGTTGTCGTTGAGAAGGGTCTTCGGTTCGGCTTCGAGAATGCGATTGCGAAAGCGCTCGCGAATCAGGCCGCCCTGGCCGTAGCGGCCGTTGGAATTGAAACCGTAGCCGACCACGCGGCGACCGTCCTTCACCACGTCGGTGATAACCGCCACGAGGCTGGTCGTCATCTTCGAAAAATCGATATAGGCGTTGCGGATCGGCGAAGCGATCGGCTGGGTGATTTCGCAGACGTCGACGATGCGCATGGCATTTCCCTTCGGGTTGTTGGCGCAGGCTTACGTCTGGACGCTAGGCGGCGCCAATGCCATGATCGGGGCTCGTCATGCACGATCGGCATAAGCAATGGAACTGGCCTGGCTGGACGACTTTGTCGAGCTTGCGGAAAAGCTGAATTTTTCCCGCGCGGCGGAAGCGCGTCACGTCACGCAGCCGGCGTTCAGCCGCCGCATCCAGGCGCTGGAGGCCTGGATCGGCACGGTCCTGTTCGCGCGCTCGACCCACGGCGTGACGCTGACGGCGGCGGGCCTGCATCTGCGTTCGCGCGCCGACGCGCTGGCGCGCGATGTCCGGCAACTGCGCGCGGAAACGCTGGAGGTGGCTGGCCGCGAGACCGCATCGCTGTCGTTCACGGCGACGCACGCTTTATCCTTCACGTTCTTTCCGAAATGGATCCGCGACCAGGAGCGCGCCTCGCCGCTCGGCACCATCAACCTGATCTCCGACAGCATGGCGGCCTGCGAGCAGATCATGCTGCGCGGCCGCGCGCAGTTTCTGCTGTGCCACGCGCATCGCGACAGCCCGAACCGGCTGCAAGGCGCCGCGTTCAGCAGCGTGGCGATCGGCAAGGACGTGCTGCTGCCGCTGGCTGCCGCCGATGCAAAGGGTGCAGCCCTCTGGTCGCTCGACAGTCCGGCGAAGGCGCCGATTCCCTATCTCGCCTACAGCGCAGAATCGGGACTGGGGCGCATTGTCGGATCGCGAAGGCGGCGGAAGCCCGCGGCGCTCGATCCGATGTTCACATCGCAACTGGCCGCGACGCTGCATTCGCTGGCGCTGGCGCGCCGCGGCGTCGCCTGGCTGCCGCAGAGCCTCGCGCAGGATGACATCGACGCCGGCCGGCTGGTGCCGGCGGGCGGCAAGGCCTGGCGTATCTCGGTGGAGATCCGGCTGTTCCGCCCCGATGGCCATCAGGGCCGCGCCGCAGAGGCGCTATGGGCGCGGCTGCAGGGATAGGGTATTCGAGAAGCTTCTCAAGGCCGCTGACGCAATCCGGCCGCTCGACTACACCAAGCCCCCCGACGACGAGACGCTGGACGAACTAACGTGACCGTCATTGCAGGGTCGGAGTGTCGTCCGACACTTCGACAAATGGCGAAGTCGCCACCCGCAATTCCGGCCCGGGCATGCCGGCCGCATACGGGGCTTCCGGCGGACGCAAGCGCGTAATCCATTCGATGGCTTCATGCTTCGGTTTCGGCCTGCCGAGCAGGTAGCCCTGCATCGCCGGGCAGCCGAGTTGCTGCAGCGTGGCCAGATCCTCGGCGGTCTCGACGCCTTCGGCCACCACATCGAGCTTGAAGGAGCGGCCTAGATTGAGGATCGCCTGAACCAGCGCCTGATTCTCGTCGGATCTGGATATCCCGGAAACGAAGCTGCGATCGATCTTGACGCGGTTGACGTGGAGCTGCCGGAGCGCGCCAAGCGACGAATAGCCGACGCCGAAATCGTCGATCGCAATCCGCACACCGGCCGCCGAGAGCGCCGCGAGCTTGCCCTGGATCGCGTGGATGTCCATCGCGGTCTCCTCGGTGATCTCGATCTCCAACTGCTGCGACGACAGGTCGAGCTTCTTCAACTTGGCAAGAATCAGTTCATCGACAGCGAGCTGCGCCATCTCGCGAGGCGAGACGTTCATCGCCACCCGGATGTGGGGCAGTCCCATCGCCTGCAAGGTCTGCATCATGCCGCAGACGTCCTTCAGGATAAACCGCATCAGCGGCTCTGACAGCCCGGACAGCGACGCCACCGCGATCAGGTCGGCCGGCGGGATCCAGCCGAGCTTGGGGTGATCCCAGCGCACCAGCGCCTCGAACGAATCCAGCGTGCGGCCGCCCTGCGCCAGGATCGGCTGGTACCACACTTCCAGCGCATCGGCGGCCAGCGCCTTGCTGAGGTCGCGCTCGACGTCCCGCCGCATCTCGAGCTGTGCGCGCAGCTCGTCATCGAACACGTAATAGCGATTTCGGCCGCCGCGCTTGGCCGCGTACAGCGCGGCATCGGCATAGACCAGCATGTCATCGATGTCGCTTTCCGGCGGCTTGCAGATCCCGATGCTGACGCCGACCCGGCCCTTGTCGAGCGCCGAGAACGGCGCCGCCGTCGCCGCGATCAATGTCGCGGCCAGCGCTTCGGGCCGGCTCGTCGAGTCGATGGTGAACAGTACGGCGAACTCGTCGCCCCCCAGCCGTGCGACCGTGAACGACTGCGGCAACGACTGCCGCAATCGGCCGGCGACGCCGACCAATACGTTGTCGCCCTCGCGGTGGCCGAAGGCGTCGTTGATCAGCTTGAAGCCGTCGAGGTCGAGCAGCATCAGGCAAAGCCCCGATGCGTCGCCCTGCAGGCGCCGCCGAGCCTCGTCAAGGAAACCGCTGCGGTTCAGGAGGCCCGTCAGCGCATCGTGGGAGGCGCGGTACCGCATTTCCTCGGCGACCTCGGTGGCCTGATGGCGCGCTACCTCCAGCGACTGGCTGAGCGTCGTCGCCTGGTACTTCAGCCGGCTCGATTCGCGGACCAGGGCTTCGCCCTCGCGGGAGAACCGGATCAACGCCGCGAGATAGAGCAACACCGTGAGCGACAGGCAATATTTGTCGAAGCCTCCGGCGTACACCAGACAACCAACGCCCGACAGCAGCGGCAGCGTGATGAAGCAGATCGGAATCCGCGCATAGGCGAAGCTGTGGGTCACAGCCCCCGCGGTGACACCGCAAACCACCGTCATGTAGAACAGCGTCTGGGGGGACGTGTAGCCCGCGCACAGCACCGGAATGAGCGACCACACCGCGCCGGATGCAAGCGACAGAATCCACTGCCGGCGAAGGTGCTGATCGACCGACCAATTCCGGTAACCACCCGGCTGCGACGACCGCGACAGCGGCCAACGGCACAACGCAATGCGCAGGAGATTGACGGCCGACGAGGCACCGAACCAGATCAGGCCGGTCCGGATCTGGCCGGACTGCCAGGCTACCAGGACAGAGGCGATTCCGAGCAGCATGTTGACCGGAATCGAGAGCAACACGGTGCGCCGAACCGCCAGCAACTGGTCGGTCCGAATGAGGTACTCTAGCGACGTCTCGGCCGCTGCATTGGGGGCCGCGCCGACAGGTATCGGAATGGGGTGCGGGGCTGCCATCAACCAAGTATAGGCAATTGCAAGTAGCTGCAAATGTTCTTGAACCGCCCCCGCGCACGGGGGTTAACGGCGGGATAACAAAGCCGGGCTGGCGGTAACCCGGGCACGCCGGAATAGATCGCCGTTACCGATCGATAGGCCTTTTCGCAAGCCGAGCGGGGACAGGAGGCCGATGCATCAAATCGACAAATTCGGAAGTTACGAAGTATTTACCATCACTCGAGCATCGAGGCGTCTCATCGAAAGCTATTCAAACCGTACGGCGCAGTGGCAAGACAAGACTCGCTGTCCAAGATGCGCGGCGGCCATTCTGTACCTTGAGTCCCAGCCTCGTTGCAGCAGTAGCGGCTGCGTCTATCATACCGCCGGCTTTCCGCTGGTGAACGAACAGCCGGTGCTGATCGATTTTGAGAGCAGCATTTTCGATCGTCCTAATTATCGCAGCGACAACGATTCCGTGCTCGATCGCGACGTTGATCGCCGCTCGTGGGGATCGCTCGCGCATCGGTTAGCGTTTGGCAAGAATCCGGTCGCGGCTTCGAACTGCACCCGTTTCATAAAACTTCTAAAGCAGCTTTCCGGCCGGCCGACCGTGCTGGTCATCGGCGGCGCCACCATCGGGTCCGGTGCCGACGACTTGTATAGCGACCCGTTGCTTGATGTGGTCGGCACCGATGTCTTTTCGTCCCGGAACACCGTGATCGTTGCCGATGCTCACAAGCTGCCGTTCGAGGACGGTTCATTCGACGGGGTCTGGATCCAGGCGGTGCTGGAACATGTGCTGGAGCCGGCCATGGTGGCGGCTGAGATTCATCGCGTATTGCGAAGATCCGGACTGGTCTATGCCGAAACGCCCTTCATGCAGCAGGTGCACGAAAAGGCTTACGATTTTTCCCGCTTCACCCAGAGCGGACATCGCTGGCTGTTCCGACACTTCACGGAAATCGACGCCGGACCGGTCTCAGGTCCGGGCGTGGCCTTGTTGTGGTCGATCCGGTATTTCTGGCGGGCCTTCGGCGCCGGCGACAAGCTCTCGCGGTTGTTGGCCCTGCCATTTTTCTGGCTCAGGTTTCTCGACCGTTTTGCCTATGGTCGCGCGGCGACCGACGCCGCCAGCGGGGTTTTCTTTCTCGGACGCCGTGCAGAGCAGCAGGCCATCGATGCGAACGCCATGCCGCGCTATTACGAGGATCAGGGGTAGTCGCAACAGGCTTCGGCCGTGGTGAATGAGTTGCGAATATTGAGATACTCAGCGGCAAACGATCCCGCCATCCAAGCGCAACCGCACCGGCGGTTCGCTTAGATTATTTCCTTGCAGAGCAAATTATTCTTCGATCAGAAATACGGCCGGCGCTCGTGCTGCAGGAAGGCGAGCCTTTCCAGATCGATCTGCGGCAATGGCGGTTGTGGCAACGCCGAAGCATCGGTCTGGTAGATAAGCGGTTTCGCCGTCAGCTGCAGATCACTCAGGGCCTTCGGTTGTGCGGCCTGCCAGCGCCGGATCATCCCTCGCATCGCATCCGGTCCCTCCCGACGCAGTGCCGAGGGCGCGCAGCCAAAGGTGCCGCGAAACAGCCGGTTGAAGTGCGAGATGTCGGAAAACCCGCTTTCGATTGCAACCGTGGTGATGCTCTTGCTGGAATTGGCGAGCAGCCAGAGACCGTAGAATACGCGCAGATCGCGCGAGAATTCCTGGATGCTCTTGCCGACAACCTTGCGGAAGATTCGCTCCAGTTGTCGCTTCGACAGGCCAACGCTTTGTGCGATGTCATCGACCTTCTGCGGAGTCGAAAGGTTCTGTTCTATCTGCAACATGGCGCGGCGAACACGCGTATCGTCGACGGTGACGACGCTGGGCGGCTGCGGCTGTGCGCCTGCGGCGGGGCGTGCGGCGTCGGTGACCATGATGTGCAGGCTCTTCTGCGCGCGGCCGGGACCAAGATGGCGCTCCACCATCCAGGCGCCGAGATCCAGCGCCGCAAGACCGCCCGCACAGGTAATGAACTTGCCGTCTTCGACGAATAGCTGATCGGCAACGGGGACGATATCGCTGTAGCGCTCGACCAGATCTGGCAGGTGATACCAACTGACGCAACATTTGCGCCCCCGCATCAACTGCGCCTCGATCATCGCGAAACTGCCGGTGCAGACGCCGGCAATCGCCACGTCTTTCGCGGCGGCGGCGGCGAGGAATTCAAGCGTCCGGGGATGATAGGTCGAGTTGCGATCAATCAGTCCACCGACGACGACAATGTAATCGAAGCGCTCGGGCCGATCGAACGTCTCCCATGGAAGCACCTGAAGGCCACAGCTCGCGGTGATCGGATTGAGATCGGGTGCCAGAATGCGCCACGAACAACGCTCGGGGCGGCTCCTGTCACCTTCGTCGGCCGCAAGGCGCAACAGATCGACGATCGCCGAGAACGCGATCAGCGTGAAGTTGGGCAACAGAACAAATCCAACCGAAAGCTGTCGGCGTGCCCCGTTTGGAGGCGCTGAAGTCGAATGATGGCTCATTTCCGTCATCTCACTCGCTGCTGGTCGCCTGATCAGACCAGCAATCGAGCAAGAAATGGGCCAGCACGTCAATCGATTTGCGTGGGAGCCCTGGCGGCAGATCGGCGCGTGGCGGCTAGTGGGCACCGCCAAAATAGGCGCGCTGCACCTCGGCATCGGCAGAAAGCACCGCGGGAGTTCCGTGCACCACGATCCTTCCCTGCGACAGCACATAGCCATAGTGCGAGATCGCCAACGTCTGGTTGACGTTCTGCTCGACCAGCAACACGGTCACCCCGGTCTCGTTGATGCGGCGGATGACGTTGAAATTCTCCTGCACGAACAGCGGCGACAGGCCGAGCGACGGCTCGTCGATCACCAGCAGCTTTGGCTCCGTCATCAAGCCGCGGCCGATCGAGACCATCGCCTGCTCGCCGCCCGACATGGTGCCTGCAAGTTGCTTGGCGCGCTCCTTCAGCCGCGGGAAGGTTTCGTAGACCTTGGCCAGCCGCATCTGGATCGCTCTTTCCGAACTCACCAGATAGGCGCCGACCCGCAGGTTTTCCTCCACGGTCATCTTCGCAAAGATGCGACGGCCTTCCGGAATACATGCGATGCCGAGACCGATGATGTCGTGGGTCTGCATGGTATCGAGCGTGATGCCGTCAAAGGCAATCGACCCCGCGCGCGGCGGCGTCAGCCGGAGGATGGAGCGGATCAGCGTCGATTTGCCGGCGCCGTTGGAGCCGAGGATGCAGGTGATGGTGCCCGGCACCACCTCGATCGACAGGCCCGACAGCACGTCGGCGCGGTCATAGGCGGTGTAGATATCCTGGACGATCAGCCGGCCTGTCATGATTGCCCCAGATAGGCTTCGCGAACGACAGGGTCCGACGCCACGTCGCGGAATTTGCCCTCGCAGATCTTCTTGCCATAATTCAACACCACGCAGCGATCGGTCACCCGTTCGATCAGTCCCATTTCATGTTCGACGATGATGATGGTGAGGCCGCCGAGGGACTTCCGAATGCCGAGAATCTCATCGACCACCTGATCGGTCTCGTCATGGGTCATGCCGGCGGAAGGTTCGTCCAGCAGCACCAGCTTCGGCTTGCCGATCAGCGCCCGGCAGATCTCGACGCGCCGGCGGTCGATCATGCCCAGCGAGATCGCCGGGTCGTACAATTTGTCGGCTAGCGTGGGGTTGAATACGTAAAGCAGTTCGCGGGCTTCCGCGGCGATGGCCCTGACTTCGGCCGCCAGCGCCTTGCGTTGGATGAGATTATGCCACAGCCCGCTGTTGAGGCGCTTTTGCGCGCCCAGAACGATGTTGTCGAACACCGATAGCGGCAGACACAGGCGAGAGCGCTGGAAGGTGCGCGCCAGGCCGCTGGCGGACAGATGCTGCGCGCTTGCGGTGGTGATATCGGCACCATCGAGCCTGATGCTGCCGGCACTGGCGGAATAGACACCGCTGATGACGTTGAGAAAGGTCGTCTTGCCGGAGCCGTTGGGGCCGATGAGCCCCAGCACTTCGCCATGCCGCACGTCGATATCGAGGGCATTGAGCGCAAGCAGGCCGCCGAAGCGCACCGTGAGACCGCGGCTTTCGAGCAGAGCGGGAGCCGTCACGATCGGGCCTCCATTCGCAAGGTCCGGACCCGGCGTGCTACCAGCCCGTCCGGCTGAACCACCAGAATGACGATCACCACGAGCGCATACAGCAGCAGGCGATATTCCTGAATGAACTGCAGCTTCTCCGGCAGCAGCACCACGATCAGCGCGGCCGGCAACACGCCCCAGCGATTACCGATGCCGCCCAGGATCACGATGGACACCATCACGAGGGAATCGCCGAAGGTGAAATTGCTCGGCGCGATGAAGCCGGTCATCTTGGCATAGATGGCGCCCATCAGCCCGGCGAGAAAATTGCCGAGGGTGAAGGCCAGCACCTTCCAGCGACCGACCTTGAGGCCGAATACCGAGGCGGCTGTTTCGTCGAGCCGGACCACGTCGAGCCAGACGCCGATCCACGATCGGTCGAGCAGCCCGGTCAGCACCATGGTCAGCGCGGTCACGGCTCCGGTCAGGATAACGTAATTGACGTAGAACGAGAACGTGTAGCCGGCGATGTGCAGGTCGTCGGAGAAATCCCAGCCGAACAGGTTGATCCCGGGAATCTTCAGGCCCTGCGGTCCGCCGAGCAGTTCGTTGGCATCGAGAAACACCGTGAACATGACGCCGAAGGCCAGCGTGGTGAGCGCGGCATAGTGCCCGCGGGTGCGCAGAACCGGCAGGATCAGCAGCGAACCGATGAACACCGCGATCAACCCGCCCGAGATCAGCACCACGATATCCGGCAACCCGCCCTTTTGCCCGAGCATGGCGGCGGTGTAGCCGCCGGTGCCGACAAAGGCCGCCGCGGCGAAATTGGTCAGGCCGGTATAGCCCATCTGGATGGTCAGGCCGATGCAGACGGTGGCGTAGATCAGCACCGTCGCCACCATCAGCAGACCGAAATTGTCATCCCGCAATACAAATAGAACGGCCATCGCTGCGATCAGGACCAGCCCGCGCAGCAGCCAGGGATTCTCCGATGCCGCAGCCTCCGTCGCCGCTACGCCGCCGAAACGCGCCGCAGCAAAGCATAGCGCTGCGATGCCGGCGAGGGTCAGGCCAAGCAGTTTCTGGTTCTCGATCAGCACCAGTGTGGTCAGCGACGCCGCGGCGAAGGCCACTGCGACGATCAGCGGCCAGACCCGCGCTGGCTTGTGCGACGGAAGCGCGCTCATACGCGCTCGCTCCCGCGTTCGGCGAGCAGGCCCGTCGGCCGCCAGGTGATCAGCACGATGATCAGTACGAAGGCGAACACGTTCTTGTAGTCGCTCATGGACGGCATCGCCGCAACCACCAGGGTCTGCAGGCCGGCGAACAGGTAGCCGCCGATGATGGCGCCCCAGATATTGCCGAGTCCGCCGACGATCGCCGCTGTGAAGCCGATCACAGCCAGCAGAAGGCCCATGCCGTAATTGATCTCGCTGTAGTAGAGGCCGTAGATCGTGCCAGCGAAACCCGCCGTCAGCGATCCCAGCGCAAAGGTCAGCGGAATCACGCGCGCAAAGTTGATGCCCATGGTGCGGGCGGTCTCGACATCCTCGGCGACCGCGCGCATGGCGAGGCCGAACTTGGTGCGATTGATGATCCAGTAGACCACACCGATCGAGGCGACGCCGGCGACGATCAGGATCAGCGCATCAAACCGGAAGAACGACCGGCCGAGGCTGAAGCCGCCCGCCGGCAGCAACTCCGGGAAGCGCTGCGGATTGGTCCCGTTCGGGAAAAACAGCCGGATCGCCTCGCGCAGCAGCGTGCCGACCATCATGGTCATCAGCAGCATGTTGAGCGGCGGCGCGTTGCGCAGCGGCATGATCAGGAAGTGCGAAATCCCCGCGCCCACCACCGCGGTCAGGATCATCGCCGCGATGAAGGCGGCGATGAACTGCACATAGACGGGCATGCCGAGCGCACTGGTCGCCCAGACGGCCACAAGCGCCGCAAAGGCACCCACGGTGAGCACATCGCCATGGGAGAACTTGATGACGTTCATCACGCCGAAAAAGATTGTGAATCCCATGGCCACGAGACCGTAGATCGTCCCCTGCATCATGCCGTTCAGCAGGTGTTGACCAATCGTGCCCATGAGATCGTCTTTCCGGCGTTGGCGTGGTTACGGCAGGTTCTTGAGCTTGCGCTTGCCGGCGGCGTACTCACTATCTTCCCACACCGTCCACTTGCCGTCCTGCACGACATATTTCGTGGTGAGCGGCGTGATGTTCTGGCCGTGATCGTCGAAGGTGATCGGGCCGACGATGGACGGCACGTCCTTCACATCGCCGAGTGCCGCCGTGACCTTCGCGCGGTCCGGGCCGGCCTTCTCGATCGTGTCTATCACCAGCTTGGTGGCGATGTAGGCGAACGGACCATAGGCTTCCGGCGGCTCGGTGTAACCGGCGGCTTTGTAGGAGTCGGTGAACATCTTGCCGCCCGGCATCTTGGAGATCGGCGGGCTGTCGAAGAAGGTCACGGTGCCTTCCGCCAGTTCAGGGCCGGCCGCGTTGATGAAGGCATCACCCATGATGCCGGAATTGCCTTCGAACTGCGCGGTGATGCCGAATTTGGCCATCTGGGTGCGCAGGCGGGCGCCGAGCGGGGTCAGGCCACCGAAGTAGATCACTTCGGGGTTCAGTTCCTTGATCTTGGTGAGCTCGGCCGAGAGGTCCTGCTGGTCCGGAGGCACGGCGAAGGTGCCAAGGATCTCGTTGCCGTTCTCTTTGGTGAACTCGGTGAAATACTTGTTCATCGACTTGCCGTAGTCGGTGGAGTCGGCGAAGGAGACGAACTTCTTGTAGCCACGCTCCTTCATGAAGGCGGCGCCGACACGATTCTGGCCGATCAGGATGCCGCTGACGCGGTGCACTTCCGGATACTTGTTGGCATAGGTAATTTCCGGCAACACGGCCGCCCAGACCACCATCGGCAGCTTGAAGCGGTTGAAGATATCGACGGTCGCGATGGCGGTGGCCGAGCAGTAATGCGGGATGGCGGCAACGATGGAGCGATCCGACGCGATCTTGGTCACCACCTGAACGCCGATATTCGGCTTGCACTCGTCATCGAGTACGACCAGTTCGTATTCGTATTTGGTCTTCGGGTCGGCATTCATGGTTTTCACGGCCAATTCGGCCGAGTTGCGGCCGCCGATCCCGTGGGGAGACAGCGCGCCGGTGAGCGGGCCGACAAAGGCGATCTTCACCTTGTCCTTGGCCAGAGCGGCATCGAGGCTGCCGAAAGCGAGCGGCAAAACGGTAAACGTAGCCAGGGCGGCAAAAGTCCGCTTCGTCATCGTCACCATGCTGATCTCCAAAATGATCGAAGAAAGTTATCCGGAACATCAACGCTAGGCGGTCTGCGAAATCCGGAGCTAGCACGCATGGACGCTCGGACTTGGATGAATGCGCCATTACGGGGCGCTTGGGGCATCGGGACGGGGATGCCCGGCGCTCCCGTTCCAGCGCCATGGCGCAAATGTCCTATCGGCCCGGCGATACCGGCCACACACTCCGCCACGCTGGAGTCCAGCGCCAGTCTGTGCGCATAGCCGTCAGCGATATGCAAGTCGCGACACCGGCACCGAAAGGAAACATCCATGGCCACCCTGCACGAAACTTCCGTCGTCATCGACGGGCTGATCATTTCCGATTTCGGGCGTCCGGTCTTCGAGGATATGCGCAAGGGTGGCCTGACCGCCGCCAACTGCACCTGCTGCGTATGGGAAGGCTTCACCGACACCATGCGCAACGTGATGCGCTGGAAGAAGATGTTTCAGGACAACGGCGACATCCTGAAACAGGTTTATACCACCGCGGACATCCTCAAGGCCAAGGAAGAAGGCAAGACCGGCATCATCCTGGGTTGGCAAAATCTGAGCGGCATTGAGGACCAGATCGGCTATCTCGGCCTGTTCAAGGAGCTGGGCGTCGGCGTCATGCAGATCGCCTACAACACCCAGAACCTCGTCGGCACCGGCTGCTACGAGAAGGACGGCGGCTTGTCGGGCTTCGGCCACGACGTGATCGCTGAGATGAACCGGCTCGGCATCCTGTGCGACCTCTCCCATGTCGGTGCCAAGACCAGCGAAGACGTGATCCTGGCCTCCAAGCAACGCGTCGCCTATTCGCACTGCCTGCCAGCCGGACTCAAGGATCATCCGCGCAACAAGAGCGACGAGCAGCTTAAGTTCATCGTCGACCACGGCGGCTTCGTCGGCGTCACCATGTTCCCGCCGTTCCTCAAGCGCGGCCCGGCCGCCAATGTCGACGATTACGTCGAGGCCATCGAATATGTCGTCAACGTCTGCGGCGAGGAAAACGTCGGTATCGGCACCGACTTTACGCAGGGCTACGGCCAGGAATTCTTCGACTGGATCACCCATGACAAGGGCAACGGCCGCCGCCTCACCAATTTCGGCGATGTCATCAATCCGGAAGGCCTGCGCACCATCGGCGAATGGCCGAACCTGACCGCGGCGATGGAAAAGCGCGGCTGGAAGGCCGCCCGAATCGAGGCGGTCATCGGCAAGAACTGGTTCAACCTGCTGCGCACGGTCTGGGGAGCCTGATCATGGGCAAGCCGCAGATCGATATCCATGTCGACGACGCCACCGGCCGCTGGTCGGTCGACGCACTGCCGATGATCCTGGTGCCGCAGCACTTTTACCTCAACAATCATTACGCCATCGAGGCCGCCGTCGGCCCCGAAAAAATGGAGGCGATCCTGCGGCCCGCGGGGCATCGCTCGGCCTATTTCTGGTGCGAGAAGGAAGCCGCCCATCACGGCATGAGCGGCATCGAGGTGTTCCACCATTACATGCGGCGCATCACCCAGCGCGGCTGGGGCCAGTTCGACGTACTCGATGTCAACCCGGAGGCCGGCACCGCCCGGGTGCGGCTGCGCAACTCTGCCATGGTCGACGAAGCGCATCGCAACAGCGGCCGCAAGGTTTGCTACATGTTCGCGTCCTGGCTTGAAGGATCGCTCGAATATGTCGCCGCCAGTGCCGGCCGCAAGCAGGTGCTGAAGGCGCGCGAGGTGTACTGCCAGGCCGAAGGAACCCACGATCACTGCCTGTTCGAGGTCAACCCCGTCTAGACCGGCATGTCGCTTTTGTCCCAACCGTGCGGCTTTCGCGTGCTCGCCTTGCGCGTGCAGCATGCGCAGCATGGCCCTTCAATCTGAAAGCCGCCAATGCAACGCTATTCCGCCTTTTCCTTGTTTCGCAAAGCCCTCGGCGGTCATGCCGACTGGCAGCGCCAGTGGCGCTCGCCGGAGCCGAAGGCGGAATACGACGTCATCATTGTCGGTGGCGGCGGCCATGGCCTCGCCGCGGCGCACTATCTGGCCAAGGAGCACGGCATTACCAATGTCGCCGTGCTCGAAAAGGGGTGGATCGGCGGCGGCAATACCGGCCGCAACACCACCATCATCCGCTCGAATTACCTGTTCGACGAGAGCGCCGCGCTCTACGAGCATGCGCTGAAGCTGTGGGAGGGCCTGTCGCAGGACCTCAATTACAATGTGATGTATTCGCCGCGCGGTGTCCTGATGCTGGCGCACAACATTCACGACATCCAGAGCTTCAAACGCCACGTCCATGCCAACCGCCTCAACGGCATCGACAACGAATGGTTGAGCGCGGAAGAATGCAAGGAGTTCTGTCCGCCGCTCAATATCGGCGCGATGCGCTATCCCATTCTCGGCGGCGCCCTGCAGCGCCGCGGCGGCACCGCGCGCCATGATGCGGTGGCCTGGGGCTACGCCCGCGCCGCGGACGCACGCGGCGTCGACATCATCGAGAACTGCGAGGTCACCGCCATTCGCCGCGGCGTCAACGGCGCGGTCGAGGGCGTCGAGACTTCACGAGGCTTCATCCGCGCGAAGAAGGTCGGCGTCTCAGCCGCCGGCCATACCAGCGTAATCATGGACATGGCCGGCGTCCGCATGCCGCTGGAGAGCTATCCGCTGCAGGCGCTGGTGTCCGAGCCGGTCAAGCCGGCCTTTCCCTGTGTCGTTATGTCCAATACCATCCATGCCTATATCTCGCAGTCTGACAAGGGTGAGATGGTGATCGGCGCCGGCACTGACGCCTACACCTCCTATTCGCAGAGAGGCGCGCTGCACATCGCCAGCCACACGCTGGATGCGATTTGTGAGCTGGTGCCGATGTTCCGGCGCCTGCGCATGCTCCGAAACTGGGGCGGCATCGTGGACGTGACCCCGGACCGCTCGCCGATTATCGCCAAGACCCCCGTGCCCGGCCTGTATGTGAATTGTGGCTGGGGCACTGGCGGCTTCAAGGCAACACCAGGCTCCGGCAACGTGTTCGCCTGGACCATTGCCAAAGACGAGCCGCACAAGATCAACGCGCCCTTCACCATCGAGCGCTTCCGCGACGGCATCCTCATCGACGAGGCCGCCGCGGCCGCCGTCGCCCATTAAGCGCAGGACAAGCGATCATGTTGCTCATCACCTGTCCGCATTGCGGCCCGCGCGCCGAGCTTGAATTCGCTTATGCCGGCGAGGCGCATATTGCGCGACCAACTGATCCGATGGCGCTCGATGACGAATCCTGGGCGAGGTTCCTGTATCACCGCGCCAATCCGAAGGGCCTCCACGCCGAACGCTGGCGGCATCTCCATGGCTGCGCACAGTTCTTCAACGTCGTGCGCGACACCGTCAGCGATAGCATCGTGACCACCTACCCCGCAGGCCAGCCGCGCCCTGCCCTGCCCGGCGACGACAAGGGGGCCACGCGATGAGCGGCTTTCGTCATTCCACTGCTGGCCGTGTCGATCGCAACAAGCCGGTACGCTTCAGCTTCGACGGCAAGACCTATCAGGGCTTTGCCGGCGACACGCTGGCCTCGGCACTGCTGGCCAATGGCGTACATCTCGTCGGACGTTCGTTCAAATATCATCGTCCGCGCGGCATCGTCACCGCGGGCTCCGACGAGCCGAATGCCCTGGTCGGCATCGGCGCCGATGAGGCGCATTACGCTCCGAACATGCGGGCGACCCAGGTCGAGATCTATGACGGGCTCGTCGCCGAAAGCCAGAACCGCTGGCCGTCGCTGGGCTTCGACGTCGGCGCCGTGAACGAAACCTTTGCACCGTTTCTCAGCGCGGGCTTCTACTACAAGACCTTCATGTGGCCGCCAAAGGCCTGGGCGAAGCTCTACGAACCGCTGATCCGCCGCGCCGCCGGCCTCGGCCGTGCGCCGACGCAAGCCGATGCCGATCGCTACACCCAGGTCTATGCCCATTGCGACGTGCTTGTCGTGGGCAGCGGCCCGGCCGGGCTGGCAGCGGCACTGGCCGCGGCCACCACCGGCGGCAAGGTCTTCGTCTGCGATGAGCAGTCCGAGATGGGCGGCTCGCTGCTGGCCGAAACCACCGCCACGATCGACGGCCTTTCGGCCCGCGACTGGGTCGCCAGAGCGCTGGCCGATCTCGCGGCACGTCCCAATGTCACGCTGATGCCGCGCACCACCGCCTTCGGCTGGTACCCGCATAATTTCCTCGGCCTGTGCGAACGCATCACCGACCACATGGCGAAAGCCGATCCGAAGCTGCCGCGCGAGCGGTTGTGGCAGATCCGTGCGAAAGAAGTCGTGCTCGCCACAGGCGCACTGGAACGGCCGCTGGTGTTTCCGGACAATGACCGCCCCGGCGTGATGATGGCGGAAGCCGCGCGCATCTATGCCAACCGCTTCGGCGTGAAGCCCGGCGACAAGGCCGTGATCTTCACCGCCTGCGACAGCGCCTATCGCGCCGCGCTCGATCTCATGGCCGCGGGCGTCGCCATCGCCACCATCGCCGACCTGCGCGCCGCGCCGTGCGGCCCGTGGATCGACCGTGTTCGCTCCGCCGGTATTGCCATCCGCGCGGGAACGGTGGTGACCGGCACCACGGGCCGCTTGCGCATCGACTCCGTCAGTCTCGCCACCGTCGGTATCGATGGAAACCCCGGTTCTTCAGAGAACATCGCCTGCGACCTGCTGCTGATGTCCGGCGGTTTCACGCCGAGCGTTCACCTGTTCTCGCAGTCGCGCGGCAAGCTCGTCTATGACGAGGCGCTGCAGGCCTATCTGCCGGGCATCTCCGTCGAGCGCGAACGGTCCGCCGGCGCGTGCCGCGGGATCTACGATCTCGACAAGGTGCTCAGCAACGGTGCTGCCAGCGGAACCGGCGCGGCCAAGGCCGCGGGCTTCGCCGCCGCGGATACGATCACTTTCTCCACAACGGCCGACAGCGTCGGCACCGATGGATTCATCGGCGTGACACCGTTTGGCGGCCCTTCGTCGAAGGCCCGTGCCTGGATCGACTTCCAGAATGACGTCACCGCCAAGGACGTCAGGCTCGCGATCCGCGAGGGCTTCCGCTCCATCGAGCATGTCAAGCGCTACACCACCACGGGCATGGCCACTGACCAGGGCAAGACCTCCAACATGAATGCGCTCGGTCTGGTCTCCGAGACGCTGAAGGTGCCGGTGCCGCAGGTCGGCCTCACCACCTTCCGCCCGCCCTATACGCCCACCACCTTCGGCATCTTCGCAGGCCAATCGCGCGGCGACATGTTCGATCCCCTGCGCAAGACGCCGATCCACGATTGGGCCGCAGAGCAAGGCGCGGCCTTCGAGGACATCAGCCTGTGGAAGCGCGCGCACTATTTCCCGAAGCGGGGTGAAGACATCCATGCGGCGGTCGCGCGCGAATGCAAGGCGACGCGCGGGGCGGTCGGCATCTTCGATGCCTCGACCCTCGGCAAGATCGAGGTGGTCGGCAAGGACGCCGCCGAATTCATGAACCGCATGTACACCAATGCGTGGACCAAGCTCGAGCCGGGCCGGCTGCGCTACGGCGTGATGCTGCGCGAGGACGGGTTTGTGATGGACGACGGCGTGGTCGGCCGCATGGCGACAGACCGCTTCCACATCACCACCACCACCGGCGGTGCGCCTCGCGTCCTCAGCATGATGGAAGACTATCTGCAGACCGAGTGGCCGGGCCTTGACGTCTGGCTGACGTCGACGACGGAGGAGTGGGCCGTCATCGCGGTGCAGGGACCGCTCGCGCGCAAGGTCCTCGAGCCGCTGGTAGAGGGCATCGATCTTTCCCGCGAGGCCATGCCGCATATGAGCGTTCGCGAAGGACGGATCTGCGGCGTCCCGACTCGCCTGTTCCGTGTGTCGTTCACTGGTGAGCTTGGCTTCGAGGTGAACGTTCCGGCGGGCTACGGCCGCGCGGTGTGGGAGGCGATTTTTGCCGCGGGCCAGCCACACGGGATGACGCCTTACGGAACCGAGACCATGCATGTGCTGCGCGCCGAAAAGGGCTTCATCATCGTCGGGCAGGAAACCGACGGCACGGTGACGCCGGACGATGCCGGGCTCGGCTGGGCGATCGGCAAGGCCAAGAAGGACTTCGTCGGCAAACGCTCGCTGGCACGGCCGGCGATGACCGCAAGCGATCGCAAGCAACTGGTGGGACTGCTCACCGTCGATTCCAAAACCGTGCTGGAGGAAGGCGCCCAGATCGTCGCCGATCCCGCGCAACCGATTCCGATGACCATGATCGGCCATGTCACCTCGTCCTATTGGAGCGCGACGCTGGATCGCTCCATCGCGCTGGCGCTGGTGCGTGGCGGACGCGCGCGGGTCGGCACACGCCTGTCGGTGCCGATGCCTTCAGGGCCGATCACCGTCGAGGTGGTCGAGCCGATCTTCTATGATGCGAAGGGAGCCCGGCTCGATGCCTGATCTCATTCAACGCCAAGGCGCGCTCGATAGGTTCGCCGCCGCCCCGCGCAACATCCCGGCGGCGGCGCTGTCGGTGCTTCCCGACTCGGCCAGGCTGTCATTTCGCGGCCGCCCCTCGGCCATCGACGCCGCAGGCGCCGCCTTCGGCGTGGCCCTTCCACGCGATGCCTGTCGCTTTGCTGTCAAGCGCGGTCGCACCGCCTTCTGGCTCGGCCCCGACGAATGGCTGCTGCAAAGCGAGGGGGAAGACCCCGCGACGTTGTTTGCAGATATGAGCGGGAAACTCGCGGGTCAATCATGTTCGCTGGTCGATGTCAGCCATCGCTCGCAGGCTTTCGCCCTATCGGGTCCGCAGGCCGCCTACGTTCTGAACCATGGCTGCCCGCTCGATCTGTCGCTCGCAACCTTTCCGGTCGGCATGTGCACGCGCACCATCTATGCCAAGGCCACGATCATGTTGTCGCGCCCCGCCTCCGATATCTTCCATATCGACGCCTGGCGGTCCTTTGCGCCTTACGTCTGGCAACTGCTTGACGAAGCCCGCAGTGAACTGGCCTGATGACGGCTTGTCATCGGGTCATCCCATGATCGGCGTTTTCGAGCTTTTCAAGATCGGCATCGGTCCATCCTCGTCTCATACGGTGGGCCCGATGAAGGCAGCCAGTGCGTTCGCGACCGCGCTGGCACAGACGAATGCCTTGCCACGGATCGCGCGCGTTCGCGTAGACCTGTTCGGTTCGCTGGCCTGGACAGGCAAAGGCCACGGCACCGACAAGGCAGTGATCCTCGGCCTGTCCGGCGAAACACCCGAGGGGATCGACCCCGACATGGTCGAACAGATCATCGCGGATGTTGATACCCGGCACGTCATCCGCTTCGCAGGACGCCGGACAATCCCGTTCGACGCAACAACCGACATCGTCTTCGACCGCCTGAGCGCAACCCCGCAGCACCCCAACACATTCGCCATGACCGTGTTCGATACCGACGGCGGGGTGCTCTCGAGCGAGCGATGGTGTTCCATCGGCGGCGGCTTCGTGGTGCGGGAGGACGAGATCGGCCTGCCGCGCGTCGAGACCGCAGACGCCCAACCCTATCCATTTCGCTCGGGGCGCGACCTTCTGGCGCTCGGCGCCGCATCCGGCCTCAGCATTGCAGAGATGGTGATGGCGAACGAAGCCAGCTTCCGGCCGGCAGCCGATGTCGTGGCTCATCTCGATCGGGTCGTGACCGTCATGATGGCGTGCATCGATCGCGGCATGGCAACGGACGGCGAATTGCCCGGCGGACTGAATGTGCGTCGCCGCGCCCCGGCGATCCGACGCCAGCTCGGACAGGTCAGCGATACAAATCGCCGGTCGTCCCATGAGGTGATGGACTGGATCAGCCTCTATGCGCTCGCCGTCAACGAAGAGAATGCCGCCGGCAGCCGGGTCGTCACGGCTCCCACCAACGGTGCAGCCGGCATCGTGCCGGCGACGTTGCGCTACTATCGCGACCATTGCGCCGGCGCGGATACGGCCGGCGAGCACTGCTTTCTGCTCACCGCCTCGGCGATCGGCGCCCTGTTCAAGATGAACGCCTCGATCTCCGGTGCGGAGGTCGGATGCCAGGGCGAGGTCGGCGTGGCCTGCTCGATGGCGGCGGCAGGACTGGCCGCCGTTCTCGGCGGCACCAACGAGCAGATCGAGAATGCCGCCGAGATCGGCATGGAACATCATCTGGGCCTGACCTGCGATCCGATCGGCGGCCTGGTCCAAATTCCCTGTATCGAGCGCAACGCGTTCGGCGCCATCAGCGCCATCAATGCGGCCTCGCTGGCGCTACGCGGCGATGGAAGCCACATCGTGTCGCTCGACAAGGTTATCGCGACCATGCGCGAGACCGGCCGCGACATGCAATCGAAATACAAGGAGACCTCGCTGGGAGGTCTTGCCGTCAATCTCCCTGAGTGCTGAAGGGCAGTCACGGCCCCGGTTGAACGCGATCATTCAGCAAACAACGAGTGATGCCCATGAGCGACCCGAACAGCAGCGACCTAGAGAGCGACGACCTGCTCAAATACCTTGAGAATAACGGGATCACAGCTCGAACGTTCGCGCATCCGCCCGTCCATACGGTTGAGGAATCCCGCGCGTTACGCGGCGATATTCCGGGGGTTCACACCAAGAATCTGTTTCTGCGCGACAGCAAGAAGCGGTTCTTCCTGTTCATCACCGATGAAGGCCGGACGGTGAACCTGAAATCGCTCGGCAAACTGATCGGAGCAAAGGGCGGCCTGTCCTTCGGGTCCGCGGAAGCCCTCATGGAAACGCTCGGCATTCCCGCCGGATCGGTGTCCGTGCTGGCGGCGTTCAACGACAAGGAGAAGAAGGTCACCGTCGTCATCGACGACGCGCTGCTGACGGCCGCCGCCATCAATTGCCACCCCCTGACCAATCGCCGAACGACCTCGCTGACGAGGGCGGATATCGAGACCTTCCTGAAGGCGACGGGACATATGCCGGTCTACATTTCGCTGGACGCAGCGCCAGAGAATGGCTGAGAGGACGATAGTCGAGCAGCCACGGCGCACCGTCTGCTGCCTGGCATTGCGAGCAGGGATCGGCGGCACGGGCGTCTTACGTCACATAAAAAGAGCGCTATCGACAGACGCCTTCGGCTGGAGTCGACGAGATCGGCCTATTCTTGAATCCGCACTCGAGAATCGCACGCATTGGCGTGAACTTTCGCGTCGTGGATCGTTTTGGCCGCAGTACCGACAAGCTTCAGCAAATCATCCGGAACGCGCTTGCGAAGCCATGACGCCACGCTTGGGATATTCCCGGGAAAGTCATCGCAAGGACCATGTGCCTCACCCGTGTGTACCGAACGGGTAGTTCCAAGCCTCTGATCTTGCTTATTTTCTTTCAAACCAAGGGTTTGAAAGGGGGATGGTGCCCAGGAAAGGATTGCGCAAATCGAACCCACCGCGATTGATATTATTACGCTTTTCCTATCGCAAATTGCGTTTGTTTACCAGTCCCGTTACTCGCCGCCGATCAAGGTTCTCACTTTTCGTT
>NZ_JAQGJD010000286.1 GCF_028290785.1 Tardiphaga sp.
AGCGCTGCCGCCGTAACCTGCACAATCATGAAACCTGAATTGAGTCCGGGCTTTGGCGTCAGGAACGCCGGCATGCCTGAGAGCGCCGGATCCACCAGCATCGCGATCCGCCGCTCCGAAATCGATCCGATCTCGCAGACAGCAAGCGCAATCATATCGGCCGCGAAAGCCACGGGCTCGGCGTGAAAGTTGCCGCCGGAAATGGCGAGATCGTCTTCAGAGAAGATCAACGGATTGTCCGAAACCCCGTTCGCTTCCGTGAGAAGCGTATTCGCGGCCTGGCGCAACACGTCCAGCGCAGCGCCCATCACCTGTGGCTGGCAACGAAGGCAGTACGGATCTTGAACACGAACGTCCCCCGTCCGATGCGACTCCCGGATAGCGCTGCCGGCGAGAAACGCGTTGAGCGCGAAGGCCACCGCGATCTGTCCGGCATGTCTGCGTAGCGCATGGATTCGCGGGTCGAACGGAGCATCGGAGCCGCGCGCCGCGTCAGTCGACAATGCGCCGCTGATGATAGCTGTCTTGAACAGAATCTCGGCCTCGAACAGCCCCGCCAAAGCACAGGCCGTCGAAAATTGAGTGCCATTTAATAGCGCCAGCCCCTCCTTGGCCCCCAACACGATCGGCTTCAACCCGACGCTCGCAAGCGCTTCGACAGCGCCCATCCTTCCCGATCCGGTGAATGCCTCACCGACGCCGATCATCACCGACGTCATATGGGCAAGTGGCGCCAGATCGCCCGACGCACCGACCGAGCCCTGCGATGGCACCACCGGAATAATATTATTTGCAATCATGGCGTCCAATAACTGGATCGTTTCCAGACGGACGCCAGAAAACCCTTGTGCCAGGCTTGCAATCTTCAAGCACATCATCAGCCGGACGATCGCCGCGGGCGCTGGATCGCCGACGCCCGCGCAATGCGACAACACGATATTTCTTTGCAGCGCGAGAATGTTGGCGGCCTCGATACGAACGCTCGCGAGTTTTCCGAAGCCGGTGTTGATGCCGTAAACCGGATCACCTTTTTCAACGATGCGGGCAACTGCCTCGGCACTTGCTTTCACGCGAGCTTCGCAGCCTTTATCCAGTGTTGGCGTGGCGCCGCGATAGATAGACCGCCATTCGGCCAGCGTGACCTCTCCGGCCTTGAAACTCATTTTCACAGAAGCATACTCCCAGCGCATTTTTCTTTGAGTTGACTCGATTCACCCGCAGCCGTCATTGCGAGGAGCGAAGCGACGCGGCAATCCAGAAGCCACAAGCTCGGCAAGGACTGGATTGCTTCGTCGCAAAGGCTCCTCGCAATGACGGGGTTGTGGGTCAGTTCATTCCGAAAACGCGCTAACGCCCCACACTGTACGGTCCGCCCTTTTCCAGCGCGCGCTGATAGGCGGGGCGGGCGTGGATACGCGCGAGCCAGGCCATCGCTTTCGGGTGCCCCTGCGCCAGTCCCGCGCGCGCGGAAGCGGCTTCGAGCGGAAAACTCATCTGGATGTCGGCGGCGGTGAACTCGTTGCCGGCGAACCATTCGCTTTTGCCGAGTTCGCCTTCCCAGAACGCCATGTGGCTCTTCAGTTGCGGATTGACCATGGTGTCCAGCGCCTTCGCCGCAATCGCCTTGACCAGCGGCCGCATCAGCAGCGGCGCGCGCTTCGGCAACATCAGGAAGATCAGCTTCAGCAGCAGCGGCGGCATTGCCGAACCTTCCGCATAGTGCAGCCAATAGGTGAGGCGCAGCCGCTCCGGCGTGCCGGCCGGGGGAATCAAACGGCCCTCGCCATAGGTCGTGACGAGGTATTCGACGATCGCACCGGACTCCGCGATGGTGTTGCCGTTGTCGGTGATCACAGGCGACTTGCCGAGCGGATGGATGGCACGCAGCTCCGGCGGCGCCAGCATGTTGGGCTGCCGGTTGTAGCGCACGATGTCATAGGGCACGCCGAGTTCCTCGAGCAGCCAGAGCACCCGCTGCGAGCGGGAATTGTTGAGGTGGTGGACAGTCAGCATGGCGTTCCCCGGGAGGCGACAGATGAGACGAAGATCATATTTTACCCGGACAATATTGACGTCTAAATTACCCGGGTATAAATAGCGAGCTTGTTATCCTCATTTAACGGCAGGTTTGACCATGAACGAAGCGCTTTCCACCAGCTTTACCGCCTTCGCCGGCGACCGCCTGCTGGCCTCGGGCGCGCTCGCCGAGGTCGCGATCGCCGTCAAGATGGCGTCCGGCGGCAACGTCCCAGCGCCCATCGTCATCTTCGACGACGCCAGCGGCCGCCCGATTGACCTCGATCTGCGCGGTAGCCACCGCGACATTGTCGCGCGGCTGCCGCAGCCCGTTGTCGCGGAAAGCGCACCGCCGGCGCCGCGCGGACCCGGCCGCCCGAAGCTGGGCGTCGTCGCCCGCGAGGTGACGCTGCTGCCGCGGCATTGGGAATGGCTCAATGCCCGGCCCGGCGGCGCGTCCGTCGCGCTGCGCAAGCTGGTCGATGACGCCCGCCGCGCCAACGCCGACCGGGACCGCCAGCGCGCCGCACGCGACGCCGCCTATCATTTCATGTCGGCGATGGCCGGCGACCGTCCGGGCTTCGAGGAAGCGTCGCGCGCGCTGTTCGCCGACGACACCGCGCGCTTCGCCGATCTGACCGCGGCGTGGCCAGCGGATATCCGCGACCACATCGGGCGATTGATGGCTGCGGCGGGCAGCCATTCCGGAACGCCGGCTGCGCCCGGTTGATTACGGCAAATCGAACCGCTAGCTTCGATTGAAATGACATTGATCATATAAGGTGGCGACGCCTCAGGTCGCCACCCAGGGAGCCCGCCGTGCATCCACCATCCCCGCTGTTCCTGTTCGATTTCGGCAGCCCCAACGCCTATCTCAGCCACGAGGCGATCCCGGCGATCGAGGCGCGCACCGGCGCTCATTTTGCCTATGTCCCGGTGCTGCTTGGCGGCATCTTCAAGGCCACCAACAACAAGTCGCCGGCCGAATCGCTGGCCGGCATCAAGAACAAGCGCGAGTTTCACGAACTCGAGACCGAGCGCTTCATCGCGCGCTTTCAGGTCGAGCCCTATGTGATGAACCCGTTCTTTCCGGTCAACACGCTGAACCTGATGCGCGCGGCGATTGCGGCCCAGCTCGAAGGCGTGTTCAAGGAATATGTCGAGGCCGCATTTCATCACATGTGGCGCGAGCCGAAGAAAATGGACGATCCGGAAATCGCCATCGCGGCGCTCAACGCGTCCGGTCTCGACGGCGCCAGGCTGCTCACCCGCGGGCAGGAGCCCGAGGTGAAGGCCAAGCTGGTCGCCAACACCCAATTTGCCGTCGATCGCGGCGCGTTCGGCTCGCCGACCTTCTATGTCGGCGACGAGATGTTCTACGGCAAGGAACAGCTGCGCGACATCGAGGAATTGATCACGCGGTA
>NZ_JAQGJD010000328.1 GCF_028290785.1 Tardiphaga sp.
CATGCCGTGCGAGCTGGCGGACACCGCCCGCATTCACGCCCGAGGCGTGGCGGCCGGCATAGTCCTTCTCGATCAGCACCGGCTTCATGCCAGCAAGGCACATGTGAAGCGCGGTCGAGCATCCGTGCATGCCGCCACCGACGATGATGGCATCCGCAAGCCTGGTCATCCGCGCACCACGGCCTGGACGTCGGCCTCCGTCTTCGGAACGGAAGCGAGCTCGGCCAGCGTGATCGGCTTCACCGGCGCGCGCAGCCGGTAATAGCCGATTTCCTGGGGAGTCTTGTCACGGGCTTGCGCCATCAGCTCGGTGACGGTCAGGCCGCAGAGACGGCCCTGGCAGGGACCCATGCCGGTCCGACGATAGGCCTTGAGCTGGTTGGGACCGGTCGCGCCGATCGCGACGGCGTCGAGAATGTCTGTGGCCGTGACCTCCTCGCAGCGGCAGACGATGGTGTCGCCGGAGGGAATCCGAAACTGCCGGGCGGGACGGAACAGCGTGTCGAGAAAGGCGCGACCGCGCTCGGCCTGCGACAGCGATGCCTTCAACGTTGCCAGAGACGCGGATTTCGCAGCAGCCGCAGGCGTCAGCGTCTCGACCGCAGCCCGTGCAGCGATATGGCCGCGGATGACGGCGACCGCGGCGCCACCGATGCCGGCACCGTCGCCGGCAATCGCGATGCCAGCGATCGACGTGTTACCGTCGCCATCGAGGACCGGCGACCAGCACAGCTGCAGGTCGTCCCAGCGATGCTCGATCCCTGCTGCCATGGCGAGATTGACATTGGGCACCACGCCCTGGTGCAGCAGAAGCAACTCGACGGGTATCGTCTCGCGGCGGCTGCCGGCCGCATAGCTCACGCTGGCGAGTTGGCCGTCGCCGGCGGCTGCGAGTTCGGTCACTCCCGACACTACCGGTACTTTCGCCCGCACCTCCCTGATCATGGCGAGGCCCTTGGCGAAATAGGGTGAAGTCATGAATGCGAAGGCGTGGGGCAGTGCGGCCAGATAATTGCGGCGTTCGGTCGTATCGAGGATGCGGTCGATGCGACCGCCGAGCCGCAGGATCTGCGCCGCGAGCAGCCATAACAGCGGTCCCTGGCCGGCGATCACCGTGCGCCCGTCCGGCACGAGGCCCGACGACTTCAGCATCGTCTGTGCTGCGCCGGCGGTCATCACCCCCGGCAACGTCCAGCCCGGGATCGGAAATGGCCGCTCCAACGCGCCTGTCGCGAGGATCACCCGCCGTGCCCCCACGAAGGCGGAGGCCCCGCCCACGGAAACGCCGACTTCCAGGTTGCGATCGAGACTCCATACCGTTGCGCGCTGGATGATCTCGGCACCGCTCGCTCGAACCGCCTCGACAAGTTTTGCGCCCGCCCAGTAGTCCGCGCCGAGCTGACCTCGTTCCGTCACCGGCGTCGAGGTGATGGCGCGCCAGACCTGACCGCCGGCGCCGGCATTCTCGTCGAGCAGCAGCGTCGACAGGCCGGCCTCGGCCGCGGTCGCTGCGGCGGCAAGCCCGGCGGGTCCGGCTCCGACCACCACGACGTCATAGCCATCGCGCTTGGGAAGTGCGTTCATCGGCCGATCTCCCGCTTGCCTTTTTGAATCTCGATCTGCATGCCCTCGGCAACAGGCACCAGGCAGCCCTGGCGATTGCCGATGCCGTCAATGGTGACGAGGCAGTCGAAGCACACGCCCATCATGCAATAGGGCAAGCGTGGCGCGCCGCTCACCGCGGTCGCGCGGCGGACGTCACGGCCGGAAACCAGCAGCGCCGCGGAAACCGTATCGCCCTCGCGCGCCTCGATGGCAGCTCCGTCCACGAAGATGTGCACGGATTGTCTGCTATCCTGATCGGATCGTTTGAACATGGGATGCCTCTTGACCCTTCCTTCGCCCATTAGGGCCGTATCGTTGTCAGTAGTAGCCACTGCTTGTCGCAGCATGGTTTGCGTCGAAGCGGCGGGCTGAGAACGCGCCCACGAGTTCGGAGTCGAGAGCGCCTGCCGCGACCATCCGGGCAATTTCGAAGGCGTGGTTGGAGGCGAGCGTCACGCCGGAATGACAGCAGGCGACGAAAGCGCCCGGCTCGCTCTCCGACTGGTCGTAGATCGGGAAACCATCCTTGGGCATCACGCGGATGCCAGCCCATGTCCGGATGACGTTGAGACGCGCCAGATGCGGAAACGTGCGCTGCGCCCGGTCTGCCATCACCGCGCTGACAGAATGGTTCAACGTGCGATCGTCGAGCTGCTCTTCCTTGCTATCGCCGATCATCACCGTCCCCTCATCGGTCTGGCGGATCGTGGTCAGCGGATGCGGGAGAAATGGCATGGTCCGCTCGGTCACCACGATCTGTCCGCGAGTCGGCCCCATTGGCGCCGACAGGCCGACCATTGGCGCCAATGTCTGGTTTGCATTGCCGGCGGCCAGGACAACCTTCGCCGCGCGAATTTCACCCTGCGCGGTCGCGAGCCGGAATTCACCGCCAGTGCGGACAATGGCCGACACCGGTCGTTCCGGGAAATAGTCGACCCCGAACAGCTTCAGGCCGGTATGGAAGGCGCGAAAGGTGCGCAGCGAATTCACGTGCCCGTCCAGCGGACAGAAGCTGCCGCCTGAGACCTCAGGACCGATCATCGGGAGCATCTTCTTCACGTCGGAGGCCGACAGCATCTCCATCCGGTAGTCGATCGCACCGACCTGGTTATGCATGCGTGTGACGAGCTGACCGCGCCGCGCAAACTCATCCTCGCCGAGGGTCAGATGGAAGCCGCCGTTCTGCTGCAGCGCGACGTCGAGTCCTGACTGATCCTTCAATTCGGCAGCGAGTTTAATCCAGCTCTCGGTCGCCCGCACCGTCCAGCCGGTGTAGGCCGGCATGCCCAGTCCCTTGCTCTGCACCCAGATCAGCGCAAAGTTCGCCCGCGAGGCGCGCTTGGCGATGTCGCCCTCGTCAAGGACGACCACCTTCTTGCCGAGTCGGCCAAGCCCCCAGGCAATCGCGGAGCCGAGCAGGCCGCCGCCGACGATGGCGGCGTCATAATCTTTTGACATGGATTCTCCTATCGCTCCGGATCGCTCTTGCCGGCGAGCACGCGGTCGAGCCCGTAAAATCGGTCGAGCAGGATCAGGGCGGTCATGGTGATTGCGATCACGCTGGCCGAGATCGATGTCACCAGCGGATCGATGTTGTCCTGGACGTAGAGGAACATGCGAACGGGCAGCGTTTCGGTGCCGGGCGCGGCGAGGAAGACGGTCATGGTCAGATCGTCGAAGGACTGAATGAAGGCCAGCGCCCAGCCGCTGATGACGCCCGGAAGGATCAGAGGCAGGGTCACGCGGCGGAACAGCGTCCAACCACCGGCACCGAGCGAGACCGCCGCCATTTCGACCGAGCGGTCCATGCCGGTCGCCGCGGCCAGCGTCAGCCGCAGCGCGAACGGAAACACCACCACCACATGAGCGATCAGCAGGCCTGCGAAACTCCCGCCGATGCCGATCGTCGTGAAAAAGCGCAGGAAGGCGATGCCCAGCACGACATGCGGGATCATCAGCGGCGACAAAAACAACGCGGCGACGGCGTCACGGCCGCGGAAACTGTAGCGAGCGATGGCCAGGGCCGAGGGCACCGCGAACAACAGCGCCACGAACGAGGACAGCGCACCCAGCCCGAGGCTCACCCAGAATGCATGGACGAATTCCGGATAGTTCGCGATCGCCCTGAACCAGCGCAGTGAAAAACCGTTGGTCGGCAACGACAGGTAGCCCTCCGGCGTGAAGGCGACGAGGCAGACCACCACGATCGGCGCCAGCATGAAGACCACAAAAATCGTATGGAAGATGAGCGCGAGCGGGCCGTTGGTCCTCATCGGAACACCTCGGCATAGCGTCGTTCGATCAGCGCGTTGCTGCCGACGACGATCAGCACCAGCGCCACCAGCAGCAGCACCGCCACGGCCGCACCAAGCGGCCAGTCGAGTGTATTGAGAAACTCGTCATAGGCGAGCGTCGCGGCGACCTTGAGCCGCCGGCCCCCGATGATCGCAGGCGTCGCAAAGGCGCTGGCGGACAGCGAGAAGACGATGATCGCGCCCGACAGCACGCCCGGCATGATCTGTGGCAGGACGATGCGACGGATGATCGTGAGCGGGCTCGCACCGAGCGACAGAGCGGCGTTCTCGATCTGCGGATCGACGCGCTGCAACGCGGCCCACACCGACATCACCATAAACGGCATCATCACGTGAACGAGCGCGACCACCATGCCGGTCTCGGTAAACATGAAACGCAGCGGCGAGCCGATCAGCCCGAGCGACATCAGGAGCTTGTTCATCAGGCCATTGTTGCCGCCGAACAAGAGCGCCCAGCCCAGCGTGCGTGCCACCACGGAGATCAGCAACGGACCGAGGATCAGGAGCAGGAACAGGCTCTTCCAGCGTCCGCTCATGCGGTTGAGGATGTAGGCCTCCGGCGCGCCGAACAAGGCGGCGATCAGCGTCGTCAGCAGTGCGATGCGGAAGGTACGCCAGAACATCTCGGCGTAATACGGGTCGGTCGCGATCTCGTGCCAGTTCTTCAGGATGAACACCGGCTCGATGCCTTTGTACTGCCCCCAGTCGTGGAACGAGAGCATCACCGTCATGACGAGCGGGATCACCAGGACGCCGGCGAACAGCATCAGCGCGGGCGCGCTCAGCGCCCACGCCGGGCGCGCGTGGCTCGAATCTCCCGGGGCGGCGTGCACCGGAGCAGTATCGATGGCTCCGCTCATGCGGCCGCCCCGGCGCCACGCAGGCTCATATCCTCCACACGCCAGGCGAGGTGGACAGCGTCGCCCTCCACCGGCTGCGGCTGGCCGTCGTTCTGGCGTATCACAATGACTGTGCCGCATTCACTTACGCACTGAAACAGCCAGTGATCGCCCTGAAAAATCCGGGTGACGATTCTCGCCGCGAGCCCCGCATCGGCAAAACCGATCCGCTCCGGGCGGACGGTGATCGTCACAGGACCGGCGATACCGGCCGGCGCGGGCGCGCTCCAGGAACCGGCGACCAGCCGCGGCGGAGCAACGGTCCGATCGATGGCGGCGGCGAAATCGTTGGTCCTGCCCAGAAACCTGGCCACGAAGGCAGAAGCCGGCCGCTCATAAGTCTCCTGCGGCGTGCCTATCTGTTCGATGCGGCCCTGACTCATGACCACGATGCGATCGGACAGCGACATCGCCTCGTTCTGGTCGTGGGTGACGAGCACCGTGGTGGTGCCGAGGTTGCGCTGGATCTGGCGCAGCTCGATCTGCATCTCCTCGCGCAACTTGGCGTCGAGGTTCGAGAGCGGCTCATCGAGCAGCAGCACGCTCGGCCGGATCACCAGCGCGCGCGCCAGCGCCACGCGCTGCTGCTGCCCGCCCGACATGCGCTTCGGATAGCGATCTTCATAGCCGGCGAGCCCGACCATGGTCAGCGCGGAACGGACGCGCTCCACGCGCTCGGCCCGCGGCACGCGTCGCATCTCAAGGCCAAAGGAGACGTTCTCGGCCGCGGTCATATGCGGGAACAGGGCATAGCTCTGGAACACGATGCCGAGGCCACGCTTCGCCGGCTGCACCGCGGTCAGTTCACGCCCCTCGAGCCGGATGGCCCCGCACGACGGATCGAGAAAGCCGGCGATCATCTGCAGCGTCGTGGTTTTTCCGCAGCCAGAAGGACCAAGGAAGGAGATGAACTCGCCCTTGGCGACCGCGAGACTGAATTCATCGACGACAGTTTGCGCGCCGAATTGTTTCCCGAGACGGTCGAGTTCGAGAAAGGGCATGTTGAGGCTTCCAGATACTGCGGTGGCAGGGATCGATACCGGGCTTGCAGTGACGCGCGGCGCCGGCCGCCGGGATCAGCGCTCGACCTCGCGATTCCAGCGCTTGGTCCACTCCTCGCGCTTGTCGTTGATGATGGTCCAGTCGGCCGTATAAAGTTTTGCCGCGCGGTCAGCGATCGGCGCCATCTTGCCGAGGTCGGACGGGACGACGACCGATTTCAGCACCGGGCCGTAGCCATATTCCTTCAGCATCAACAGCTGCATGTTCGGCTCGAGCAGCGACTTGATGAAGGCCGAGGCGAGCGGCGACGCGTTGGGCTTGGTGATCGCACAGGCGCTCGTTACCAGCGTAGCCGCACCTTCCTTGGGATAGACAAAGTCTACGGGGAAGCCCGTATTGGCGAAACTCTGGACCCGGCCCGAGCCCCATACGGCCAGCACCGCCTGGCCGGACTGAAACAGCTCCGTCATCTTGCCCGGCGACGGTTCGTAGGCCAGGACATTCGGATTGACGTCGTTCTTGAATATCCTGAAGCCGGCATCAACATTGGCTTCGCTGCCGCCGTTCATCCTGGCCAGCATCAGCAATGCGTACAGACCGTAGGTGTTGTTGATCGGCGGGATCACCAACTGGTTCTTGTACTTCGGATCCTTGAGATCATTCCACGAGGTCGGAGGCGCCCAGCCTTTCTCGGCGAAGACCTTGGTGTTGTACATCAGGCCGGTTGCGACCAGGCCAATGCCCACCGCGTGGTTATCCTTATACCGGGCGGCTTCGTAGAGATCGGCAGGCAGACCTTCGATCTTGCCGCAAAAGCCGAGCTGGATGGCCTGATACATCGGACCGTCATCGACGATGGCCACGTCGATCTGCTGGTTGCCCTTCTGAGCCTGCAACTTGGCAAGCGTGTCTGTCGAATTGCCGGCGACGTATTCGACCTTGACGCCATGGGCCTTCTCAAAGGCCGGGATGACGTCGTCGCGGATCGTCTTCTCAAACGAGCCGCCATAACCCGCCACGAAGAAAGTCTTCTGCTGGGCCGAAGCCGCCGACGGTGCCAAGGCGAGCGCTGCGATGCAGACCGCTGTCAGAAAGCCGAGATGCTTCATAAGGACCGATCTCCAATGCCGTTTGCAGGTGACACACGGGACGTACCGCCTCTGGTTGGATTTGCTTAAGAAATAAGCTTTCTCCAACCCTGATGAAAAAGATCGCAATTCACGCTTTCGCCGTCCAATGAATAATGGCACCGTCTTCATGCCGGAATGTTATGGATGGAATAGCGTATGGCTCGGATCAATTCCCGTCAGGTCGAAGCATTCCGCGCGATGATGCTGACAGGCAGCGTCACCGAAGCCGCAAAGCTAATGGCGGTGACGCAACCGGCTGTGAGCCGGCTGCTGCGCGACTTCCAGGCGCTGCTCAAGATGGGACTGTTTGAGAGGCGCGGCACCGGCCTCGTGCCGACGGCAGCCGCGACCGCGCTGTATATGGAAGTCGAACGGTCCTTCGTCGGCCTGGAACGCATCAACGCCGCCGCCGAGGAGATCCGTAGCCGCCGGACCGGGACGTTGCGGATAGCCGCCCTGCCGGCGCTATCCAATGGCTACCTCCCAAGGCTGGCTGGAAAATTCCTGGAAGAAAGACCGAACCTCAACCTGTCGTTTTTCGGCGTCATCTCGCCGATCGTGATCGACTGGGTGCTGAACAACCAGTGCGACATCGGTTTCGCCGAGATCCCGATCGCTCATTCCGGCCTTACGTGCATGCGACTGCCGGCGCTCCCGCGCGTTGCGATCCTGCCAGATGGCCATCGATTGGCGGCCAAGGCTATGCTGGAGCCGCGCGATTTCGAGGGCGAGACTTTCGTATCGCTCTCGGCGGGGTCGACCAGCCGCCATCTGATTGACCAGATTTTCAACCGCGATGATGTCCGCCGCGTCCTGCGGGTGGAGACGAGCCTGTCGGAGATCATGTGCGGGATGGTGTCGTCCGGGCTCGGCGTAGCTATCTGCGATCCCTTTACGGCGCGCGAGTTCGAGGGGCGGGGCATCGTCGTGCGTAGTTTCATGCCGCGCATCGATTTCGAGTTCGCCGCCGTTTTCCCGCCGCAGCGCAGCCCGTCACCTGTTGCTCTGGATTTGGTGGAGGTCATGCGTCGGGCCTTGGTCGAACGAAGTGGACGGCCCTTCGCCCAAAATTGATGGCGGCGGACCGCAAGATCAACGGCGTGCGCCGGTCGAACGCGCAAGGTGGATCTGCGCGCGGGTGACCTTCATGGCGTGTCTCCGGCTGCGGTCTGAAAGCGGTCGATGCGAAATGCGTCGAGCGGCACGTCGGTGGCGTGATCCACCATCAGCTCGGTCATGATGGCGCCGATCGCCGGACCCAACTGGAAGCCCGCGCCGGAGAATCCGAAGGCGTGGAACAGCCCCGGCGTTGTCCGGCTCGGCCCGATCACCGGAAGGTGGTCCGGGGTCACGCCGTCGATGCCCGACCAGCTACGGATGACATGCGCGCCCGCCAACTCCGGCACGAGCGCCACCGCATGCGCCTGGGTCTGCAGCGAAACCTCCGGCAGAGCCCGCGACCATGGCTTCGACGGATCCGACTCGCCATGGCCGCCGCCGATGATGACATTGCCGCGCGGGATCTGTCGCAGATAGACGTTGCCGCCGACCACGCCGATATTGGGCGTGATGAAGTACGGCAACGGCTCCGTCACCATCATGTTGGGACTCATCGGCGCGACTGGCGCTTTCTCGCCGAACGCCTCTGCAACTGCGCCGCCCCAGAAGCCGGCGACATTGAGCAGCAGCGGCGCCTGGAATTCGCGCCCGTCTTCGGCGCGCAGCAGGAACATCCCGCCGGCGTAAGAGAGTTCGACTATCCTTGTGCCCTCGCAGATCACCGCTCCGGCCGCTCGCGCCGCATGCGCCAGCGCCGGCGCCAGCAGTCGCGGGTTGGCCGATCCGTCTTCCGGCGACAGCGACCCGGCGACGACGGAGTTGCTTAGCCAAGGATATTCCAGATGAATCGAATTGCTTCCCACCATGCGTAGCGACAGGCCGTAATCGCGTGCGATATCGAGATAGGCAACGAGCTCGGCCTCCTCCTCCGCGTTCCGTGCCAGCTTGAGATGGGTTGTGACGGTGAACTCCGCGTCGGTGCCGGCGATCTCGCGCATCCGGCCCCACATCTCCCGCGACCGGCGCGCGATCGGCAGTTCGGCCGCATGGCGGCCCTGCTGGCGCACGCCGCCGTAGTTCACCCCGGAGGCCTGGCCACCAACCAGCCCGCGCTCCAGCAGGATGACCCGCAGCCCGCGCTTCGCCAGATGCAGCGCCGCCGAACAGCCGGCCCCGCCGCCGCCGAGAACGAGGGCATCGCATGTTTCGCTCATGGCGTTGCCTCCGGGACAAGCATCGGCATCGGCTTCACCGGCGACTGGCCCCGCAATCGTCCGATCGAGGCGACGTCCCGCCCCAGACTGGCTGCCAGCACCTCTGCCGCGGCCGGGCCACACACGCGCCCCTGGCAGCGCCCCATGCCGACACGGGTAAATGCCTTGGCACGATTCATTTCCGGCGCAGGCCCGACGTCGTGATCTTCTCGGGCCGCCGCGCGCAGCTCACCCGCCGTCAACCCTTCGCAGCGGCACAGCAGCGTCTCATCGGCCACCGACGCTGCCAGCGCCGCCGGATAGGGAAAGGCCCGTTCCAGGGCAATGCGAAACCGCTGTTGCCCCGCCAACGCACGATCCAGTGCTGCGACCCGCACAGCATCGACGCTCTGACCGGCATCCTGCAACAGCGCCAGGGCGGCACGCGCGCCAGCCAGCTCCGCCACGTCGGCACCGCCGATTGCCGCGCCGTCACCCGCCAGATAATGCCCTTCGACCGGAGTCCGGCCGGACGTGTCGCACTCGGGAATCCAGCTGTGCTGTAAAGGCTCGAAGCGAAACGGCACGCCGGCGAGATCGGCGAGCTGCGCCTCCGGTTTCAGCCCCCAGCCCATGCCCACCGCGTCACACGCCACGAGATCTTCACGGCCGTCCGATCCGCGCCAGCGCAATCCCTGAACGTCCGTAGTGCCGTTGATGGCAACCGGCGTGGCGCCCTCGACGACGCGCACGCCATGCGCCCGCAGCCAGCCAATGTAGTAGATACCTTTGACAAAGGTGGCGCCGCCGCGCAGCAACCCCGGTGCCGCTGCGAACTTGGTGGCGAACGGCGTGGTGTCCACCACCGCCGCGACCGTCACGCCGGCCTTCGCGTATTGATACGCCACCAGATACAGCAGCGGTCCGGTACCGACGAAGGCCACGCGGGCGCCGATGCTGCAGCCCTGTGTCTTCAGCGCGATCTGCGCCGCCCCCATGGTCGTCACGCCGGGCAGCGTCCAGCCCGGCACTGGCACCACCCGGTCCATTGCGCCGGTGCAGAGAATGGCGGCGTCGTAGTCCACCGTGGCTTGCGTGCGCCCCTGATGTTGTGTGCTGAGCCGCCGCGCCTGCGGGCGGATGTGCCAGACCAAAGTTTCCGGCCGCCAATCCACGACCGGAGCCAGACGCTCGAACGTCGCGTGAACACCCTCGGCCTTGCGCGCCTCGAAGCCGTACAGCATCCGGGCGTCGCGCCGCAGCGACTGCGGCGGTCGCTGATAGATCCGCCCGCCGCCTTCCCGCGCTTCGTCGATCCACACCGGACGATGGCCAGCTGCCACCAGCGTCTCCACTGCACGCACGCCCGCAGGCCCGGCGCCTATCACTGCGATCCTCATCCGCGCGTCACTTTCATGCCTTGCGATGCCTGGGTCGCGCAGGCGCGCACGCGCCCGACGCCGGCCACCGACACCCAGCAATCCTGGCAGGCGCCCATCAGGCAGAAGCCGGCGCGATCGCCATCCCCAAACTCGCTGCGCCGCAAGCTCCCTGCGCCACCAGCGAGCAATGCCGTCAGCAGCGTGTCGCCCTGCTGGGCCGCGATCTCGGCACCATCGAGTGTGAGCGCGATGCCGGGGCGGTTGGCATCGCGCACGCGTTGCAGTTTCATAGCGTATCCTCGGGCCGGCTCATCTCGCTGTGCAAAGAATCTAATCCGCGAAGTAGGTCTGCTCGGTCAGCAGCGGCCCGAGAGACATCGAGCCTTCGAATTTGAAGCCCCATTGCAGCTTCTCCTTGCGGGCCCAGACGTCCCTGGTTTCTGTCAGGGGGATGGCGCAGACCTGGCCGATGATCGTCTTCTGGGCGTCCTGCCAGAACGCAATCTGTTTTTGTGAATCGACCTCGACGCGCGCCGCCTCGATTTGCTTGTCGGCCACGTCGCAATGGCTGAAGTTGGTCGCCGCGGTGGGTTTGCCGACGATGCTGCGCGAATGAAAGAACTGCGTCAGATAGTAATCCGGCACCGGGAAGCGCGCGGCGCCATAAAGGACAAGCGCACTGAGGTCCTTGCGGATCATCTGCTGCCAGGCGGCGTGCTCTACCGGCTGCAGATTGAGTGTGATGCCCGCCTCCGCGAGTTGCGACTGCAGGATCTGTGCGATTGTTTCGAGACTCGGCAGCTGGCTGGAAAGCATGGTGACGGTGATACCTTTTGGATAGCCCGCTTCGGCCAGCAAAGCCTTGGCCTTCGCCGGATCGTGCGGAAGCGCGCCGGCCTTGTCGGTGAAGCCGAGGTTGTTGGACGGAACGGCCGATTTGCCGGCGCGGCTGAAGCGTGGCCCGCGAAAGTCCGCGATCTGGGCGCCATCGACTGCATAGGCCAGCGCCTGACGCACCCGGAGATCATCAAACGGCGGCTTGGTCACGTTGATGTGCAGCATCGCCAGCTCGGCCGGATCGAAGCTATCGACCGCCGTGCCCGGTTGGGCCAGCGTCCGCTGCAGCCAGCGCTTGTCGGTGAGCCCTCCGGCAGCGTCCACCTCGCCCGCAAGGAAGGCCAGATCGCGTGCGGCGGTATTGCTCAGAAAGCGATAGGTGATTTTGGTGAGCTTCGGCTTGCCGCGGAAGTAGCCTTCGTTTGCAATAAAGTTTGCCGCCGTGCCCGGCGCGATCGACTGCACCTGGAACGGCCCGAAGCCGATCGGGTTGCGGCTGAAGCTCGCGCCGCGCTCTTCATAGGCCTTCTTCGAAACGAGGAACCCGCCGGCGTAGTTGGCGAGCAGACCCAGCACGCTGGGCACCCGGCTCGAGAACGTGATGCGGACCGTGAGCGGATCGATCGCCTCGACCTTTGCAACGGCGGCGTAATCGCCGGAGAAGGCCGATCGCTTGGGGTCGCGGGACTTGTCGAGACTGAACACGACATCGTCTGCCGTGACCTCGCCGTAACCGCTATGCCACTGCACGCCGGGGCGGAGCTTGAAGGTCCACACCAGCCCATCATCGCTCGCGTTCCAGCTCTCGGCCAAGTCAGGCCCGATACTGGCCGGATCGGTCGAGCCTGGCGCGAAGCGGACCAGCGCGCCGAAGATCCACGCCACCAGGGTGCGGTCCGAGGTGCTTGCCGCAAAGTGAGGATCGAGATTGCCGATATCGGCGGAAGCGGCACCGAGCGTCAGCTCGGTCTTGGCGGCACGTGCCGGCACCGGAGCAAAAGCAACGGCAGCGAGAACAGCCGCAACCAATGTCGTCTTCGTCAATATCGACTTTGTCATCGTGCGATCTTCCCCGTTGCAGTGAGACGTTGAACCGAAGGCCGAGCGCCCAGCGCGGCAAACAACGGCCTGAAGCCCTTGGTGGTCAGTCCTTCGAGCGCGGCGAGGATCTCGTCCTGCCACTCCGGATCGATATTCGCTGCACCGAGGTGGCGAAACTTCTCTGTCACCATGCTCCTGTTCATCGGATTGGCGACGTCCCCGAGCGGGTGGAGGACTGTCAGCCTCTCCGGCCCCGCGCCCTGATCCAGGATTACCCGGCACGGCGTGCCGCCGGGAAACGATTCGGCAAAGTCCTCATGCGCGGCGAGTTCGATGCGACCGGCAAGCGCGAGAACTTCCGGATCGCGCAACCGTGCCGGGTCCATCGGCTGCAGCGCCGCGGCGCCGCGGAGCGCCGCCAGCGCACAGCTGAAATAATAGCTGTATTGCGCTTCCTCGAGTGTGTGCGGCGCCCGCTCGTTACCGAGGCGCAGGCCGCGCGAAAACGTCTCGATGCGCAGGCTGACGATCGGCTTGCCGGGCTGGCGCAGCGCCAAAATGGCGTCGATCGCCGCGTGCATGTAGCGACAGCACGCATAAGGCTTCAGATAGCAGTCCTGCAGCCACCAGCGCTCGCCGAGCCCGCCGGTCAGGACGGAGCGGATGAAGCGAGCGTCATCGTCCAGCAGATCGCGCGGGCCGGTCGCGCCCGCCTTGGCGCGAAACGCCGCTGTCAACCCGGCCACGACGGCCGGCGGGATGGCTTCCTTGACCGTGCTTCCCTGATATTTCGAGCTGCCCGAAGGGAAACTGATCGGTCCCTCGGCGCCGGCGATCGCCATCGCATGCGCGAGTGCGGGCGCGTCCAGTCCAAGCAATCGTCCGGTCGCGGCGGCGACTCCGTAACTCACCCACCGGCCGCTGCTGTAGGTATCGATCGTCGCCGTCGGGCGGGATGTCGCGACCCGCAGGGCGAAATCGTATCCAAGCGCGATCGCGTCAAAGATCCGCTCGTCGGGCGCGTCAAATGCCTGGCCCACCGCGAGCACGGCAGGGATGATCCCGGCGCCGGGATGGCCGGCGGCACCGCGGTGCCCGTCATCAATGTCGAGCGCACTGGCCGCGGCCGCATTGGCCATCGCCGTCCCGCTGACACTGAGCATCGTGCCGGTCAGCCAGACGCCGGCCCGGCCGGGCCCATAGATCTGTTCGGCGGCGAACCGGGCAGCCTTGGCGAGCTTCGATTCAAGGCCGGCCGAAGTGGCTCCGACAAGGTCGGTCACAAGCAGCGCGCACGCCTCCCGCGCTTGCGCCGGCAGACCCCCCTCAGGATGATCGGCGGCGAAGGCGGCAAGTTGGTCGATCGCGTGCATGGCCTGTTTCCAGCGTCGTGGCGAGAGAGCTAACCGGCGCGGCGGATGAAATGGCCGGCGGCCATCATGTCCCAGCGTGTTGGCGGCGACTGATAGTCGACCGGCCGCAGCGGACTGCGCGGCGGCACGCTGTTGTTGGCCGGCGGCGGGCGGAGACCGCGTTGATCGGGATGAGTGATCGGAATCGCCGCCAGCAGCCGCTGTGTGTAGTCGTGGCCGGGACGGCCGATGACATCGTCGCGGTCGCCAATCTCGACGATTTCGCCAAAGTACATCACCGCGATGCGGTCGCAGATCCGCTCGATCGCTGCCATGTCGTGGCTGATGAACAGATAGGACACGCCGAATTCCTTCTGCAGGTCGACCATCAGGTCCAGGATCTGGGCCTTGACTGCCACGTCGAGCGCCGAAACCGCTTCGTCGGCAATGATGAGTTTGGGGGACATGGCGAGCGCCCGGGCAATACAGATGCGCTGGCGTTGCCCGCCGGAAAATTCGTGCGGCAGGCTCCCGGCACGCGACGGTTCGAGGCCCACCCGCTCAAGCAGCATTTCCATCCGTGAAACGGCCGCCTTGCCCGAGGCAAGCCCGTGGACGCGCATGGGCTCGATGATCGCCGATCCGATGGTCTGCCGGCTATCGAGCGACCCGAACGGATCCTGGAAGATCATCTGAACGTCGCGACGCAGGGCGCCGAGACTTGCCGGATTTCCGTAGTCCACCTCCCGCCCGGCGACGGTCACCCCGCCGGAGTGTCCGGGCACGAGGTTGATGATCGCCTTTCCGATGGTCGACTTGCCCGAACCCGACTCGCCGACGAGGCCAAGCGTTTCGCCTTGGCCGATCGCGAACGAGACGTGGTCGACCGCGCGGACCTCCCCTTTCAGGCGGCCGAGCAGACCGCCGTACGACGGGAAGCGCACCGAGAGATCGCGAACTTCCAGCACCGCGGCCTCGCCGCGAAAGGATAGAGGGACGACATCCACCGCCTGCCCGGCCGCAGGACGGCCGCGCCATTTTCCGACGAGGCTCGGCGCTGCCTCGATCAAAGTTCGCGTGTAACCGTCGCGTGGGTTCGAGAACACCTCGTGGACGGTGCCGCGCTCGATCTCACGACCGCGGCGCATCACCAGCACATGATCCGCCACCTCGGCGACGACTCCCATATCATGCGTGATCAACAGCAGCGCCGTGCCGGTGTCGCGCTGCAGATCCTTCAGAAGCTGCAATGTTTGGGCCTGCACCGTGACGTCGAGCGCGGTGGTGGGCTCATCGGCGATAATGAGGACGGGATCGCACGCCAGCGCCATCGCGATCATGACCCGCTGGCGCATGCCGCCGGAGAACATGTGGGGATAGTTGTCTATCCGCTGCTCGGGATCGGGAATGCGGACCTTGCGCAGCATTTCGAGCACAGCCTTACGGAGAGCGGCGCCGCGGAGACCGCGATGGATCCGGATCGCTTCGCCGATCTGGTCGCCGATGCGCTGGACCGGGTTCAGCGAGGTCATCGGCTCCTGGAAGATCATGCTGATCTTGCCGCCGCGCACGCGACGCATCGCCGCTTCGTTCAGCGTCAGCAGTTCCTGATCGCCGAGCCTGATGGAGCCGCTGGCACGGCCGACGCCCTCCTGCAGCAGGCCCATGATGGCCAGCGAGGTGACGCTCTTGCCGGACCCCGAACCGCCAACGATGGCCAGCGTGCCGCCGGAAGCGATGTCGAAGCTCAGATCGTGCACAACCGTGGTTGATCCAAAAGCGACAGTCAGACCGCTGACAGACAGAATGCGCTGCCCTTCCATCACGAGACGTCCTTCATGCGAGGATCGATGGCGTCGCGCAGACCGTCGCCGATCAGGTTGAATGCGAGGACAAGGAGCAGGATCGCCATGCTCGGAAACAGCGCGAGGTGAAACGAACTCAGGATGTTCTCGAACCCCTCGCGCACCATGCCGCCCCATGTGGGCGTCGGCGGCGCGAGCCCGAGGCCGATGAAGGCCAGCGACGCTTCGGTGCGCACCGCCGTCGCCATCCACAGCGATGCCATCACCATTATTTCAGGGAGGATCGCCGGAAGGATATGACGGAACAGGACGCGCGCACCGGAAAATCCCATGGCATGACAGGCCTGGACGTATTCGCGGTCGCGCTGCGCCATGACGGCTGCCCGCGCGATCCGCGCGAACGCCGGCGTCGCGGTAAAAGCGATCGCAATCACGATATTGGTGACCGTCGCCCCCATCAGCGCCACCAGCGCCAGCCCGAGGATCAACGACGGGAAGGCCAGGATCACATCCATCATCTGCATCAGGACGATGTCGATCGCACCGCCGCGATAACCAGCGACCATGCCAATGAAAGATCCCAGCACCAGCGCAATCGTGATGGCGGAGAAACCGATGATGAGCGAATAGCGCGCGCCGTAAAGCAGCCTCGACCAGATGTCGCGGCCGAATTGATCGGCCCCCAGCAGGTACTTTCCGCCGGGAGGCGCGAGTTGGTTGATGAGACTTTGCTGCGACGGCGCATGCGTTGCCAGTTGCGGCGCAAAGATAGCGGCAAGAACAAGCAGAAGCAGAACGGCGAGCCCGGCCTGGGTGGAGAAATTCAACCGTGACAGGAACGACCGCATCCCGTTCCGGGGGTGCGCAGAGGTCGGGGATTCGGAGATGATGCCGCTCATTTGTACTTCACCCGCGGGTCGAGAAATCCGTAGGTGAGGTCGGTCAGGAGATTCACGACCACCACCATCAGTGTGTAGATGACGATCATGCCCTGTAGCAGCGTGTAGTCGCGTTGCGTCAAAGCGGACAGGATCAGCTTACCGAGCCCGGGGCGCGAGAAGACAATTTCGGTGAGGACGGAATTTCCGATCAGAATGCCGAGATACAGTCCGACGACAGTGGTGATCGGAATCAGACAGTTACCGAGCGCGTGATTCCAGATCACCCGCGATGGCGATGCGCCCTTGGCGCGGGCAGTCCGGATGAAATCCTGACTGAGAACTTCCAGCATGGCGGAGCGCGTCACCCGCGTGATGTACGCCATCATGATCAGCGCCAGCGCCAGCGTCGGCAACGCCATCTGCCGCAGCCGTTCGGCCAACGTATTGGCGCCGCCGGCGCTGATGACGGGAAACCAGCGCAATTGAATAGCGAATACCATCAGCAGCACGATGGCGGCCACGAAGGCCGGCAGGGACAGACCCACCAGCGACAGGAACCGTAGTATGTAGTCGGGGGTCCGGCCGCGCTTGACCGCTGCCCACACCCCGGCCGGCACGCCGAGCAACGCCCCCAGCAACAGGGCCGCCATGGTCAGCTCGAGCGTATAGGGCAGCACGGTGAGAATCTCGTCCATCACCGGCCGGCCGCTGATCATGGACCTGCCGAGATCGCCTTGGACGGATTGCATGAGGAAGCGGGCGTACTGAACCGGCAGCGGCTGATCCAGCCCAAGCCGCTGACGCAGCGCCATCAGGCTTTCCGGACTCGCCTGATCGCCAAGAATGACCAGGGCGGGATCGCCGGGAAGAATCCTCACCAGCAGAAACACCAGCGTCAGCACGCAGAAAAGCGTGATAACCGCAAAGCCAAGTCTCTTCGCCAGGAATGACACCATTCAGCTTGTCCCCTTGTTGGTCTTGCACGTTCGAGGCCAAGCGTGGCTTCGTTGACCGGGGACATCGGCGATGATCTGCACCTTCGCACTACCATTCGTCCTTCTCGTTGCATCAAGAGAGCGGACGAGCGAGGACCTGTCAAATAAATTCCTTTAATTAGGATATAAAGAGAAATTTTGTTCCAATAATCGGAATTTAGCGGGTTTGATAGGCTTGGAGAGGCGGTCGTTTCTGCTACTTCAAACAATCGCGCAGTTGGCGTACCTGGGAATCTGTCCAGTCCTCGCTCATCAGATCGAGCGGCGCATTGAATGAGACCGCCATGTCGACCTCATAGTGTTCGGCAGCGGGACGCGGAAGGCCAACACCTCCTTCGCCATAGAAAAAGAAACCTCGATTGACGGCGTAGCCACGCCCCTTGGCGTCAATCACCTGCCCGAGAATGATGTCACGGTTCACCGGGCGCACTGACGGATGCTTCAGATATCGATCAGCATTGGCGTCCACGATCTGATCGATTGCACTGTCCGACAACAGCGACATCAGCGCCAAACTGCCTGCCCCGACGCCCATCGGGACGCGCGTGCCCAGGCCCATGGTAAACTCCTGACGCGAAGCGCGACTGATCATCTCGGCGCAGATCGCGTCCGTTCCGGACTGCACGAGCAGGTAAACGGTGAAGCCGGTCCGGCGGGCAAACTCGGTCATGCCCGCGCGAAATTTCTGGACCTGAGGCTCGAACCTTTCCTGGCGGCGCGCCAGCATCGGCACGGCCACACCAAGCCTGTAGTGCCCATAACGACCCGTCGGTTCGGCAAATCCCTTCGCGATCATCGCAGCCAGCGAGCGATGCGTCGCAGACTTCGCGCTGCCGACCCGCTCCGCAATATCGGCGAGGCTCAGACCTTCCGGACCAACTTCCCCGAGCGCCAACATGATATCAAGTGTCCGCTCGGCATTGGACGACGTCGCGGGTCGCTTAAGGGTGGTCATTTCGAAATTCCGCGGTTTCGCAAAGATATTGATATTTTTATATCAAATATCGGAATTTCGCTAATTCAGAGAGGTTAGAGCTCAAGTGTCCAACAGGCGACTGCGGATCGCCTACCAGGTTTGTGCAGTTGACGGGTCGTCGTCGTTGCAAAACCGGCGGTGGCATTGCGGACGTGCGGCAGTTTCACAGCGTGTCCTCGTGGCGGCAGTTCACCAGGAGTTCGGCCACAGAAGCGGTGTTCGGCAGATGCAGGACCGCCTCGACAAGAGCGGCCAGATCCTCGGGCCGCGTCATCTCGCTGCGCGGGAGCTTGGTCACATGCGCGGTCATATCGGTGTCGACGAAGCCGGGGCACAGCGCGGTGGCGCGGATGCCGTGCTCCCAGCCGAGCCGGCGCACCTCCTGCGTGAGCGCCATCACGGCGAACTTGCTCATGGCGTAACCGAGATTGTCATTGCGTACGCGCTTGCCCGACAGGGACGCGACGTTGATGACGCGCCCCGCGCCGGACGCGACCAGATGCGGCCAGGCGGCGCGAATGGCGCGCATTGGCCCCTTGGCGTTGATATCCCACATCCGATCGAACGGCGCCTCGTCGGCGTCGAGCATCGCTCCGCGCGGATTGACGCCGGCGGCATTGACCAGCGCATCGATCCGCCCGTGGCGTGCCACCGTCGCCGCGACCCAGTCGGCGGCGCTGTCAGCGCTCGACGCTTCGTAACGCGCAGGCATCAGCCCCGGATGCGCCGGCAGCTTCGACGGATCGCGCACGCCGGCACTCACGAAACACCCGACCGCCAGCAGCCGCTCTAGCACCGCGCGACCGATGCCGCGCGCGGCGCCTGATATCATCACGACACGACCTGCAGGGCTCAGCATGCAACAATCTCCTTGGCCCGCACGCAGGCGATCTGCTGCCCGGGCGCCACCATCTCCAGCACCGGCACCGTCTCGGCGCAGCGCGCCCGCGCCTCCGGACAGCGGGTGCGAAACACGCAGCCCGACGGCGGATGTGCGACGCTCGGCAACTCGCCCTGCAAAGCGGTCCCAGCGTTCGCATGCCAGATCGACGGCGTCGCCGCCAGCAGCGCGCGCGTATAGGGATGCGCCGGCGCGGCAAAGATCGCCGCCGCGGGTCCCTGCTCCACCACGCGGCCGAGATACATCACCAGCACCCGGTCGCAGAGATGTTTGACCACATGCAGGTCATGGCTGATGAACAAGAGTGCCAGGCCCAGGTCACTGCGAAGATCGGCGAGCAGGTTGACGATCTGCGCCTGGATCGACACGTCCAGCGCCGATACCGGCTCGTCCGCCACGATGAAATCCGGCTTCGGCGCCAGCGCGCGCGCGATAGCCAGACGCTGGCGCTGTCCGCCTGAGAATTCGTGCGGAAGCCGCTTCGCCTGGGCGGGATCGAGCCCGACCTGCTGCAGCAGTTCGGCGATGCGTTCGGGATCGGCATGATCCAGCCCGTCGGCGATCTGTGCGCCGACGCTGCGGCGCGGATCGAGGCTGCCGAACGGATCCTGGAACACCATCTGCATGCGACGCCGCATCGTCCGCAGTTGCGACCGTGACACCTTGGCGAGGTCGTCGCCGTCGAACAGTACATTCCCCTCGGTCGGCGGCATCAACCGAAGCAACAGCCTGCCGAGCGTGCTCTTGCCGCAGCCGGATTCCCCGACCACGCCCAACACCTCGCCGCGATGGATCTCCAGATCCACGCCGCGTACCGCCAGCACCGGCGGCGCCTTGCGGAACAGGCCGCCCCGGCCGCCGAAACCGCGGGTCAGGCCGTGGGCGCGCACCAGCGGCGTGACCGCTTTCATGCCATTTCCTTCCAGCGCAGGCATCTGGTGCTCCTTCCCGGCGCAGGCATGGCCACTGGCGGTGGACCGTCGTCGCAGATCGGCAATGCCATCGAGCATCGCGGGGCAAAGCGGCAGCCCGGCGGCATCGCCCAGGACTGCGGCACGGTGCCGGGAATCGCCGTCAGCCGTTCGGCGTCGCCTTCGGGCGTGCTGGCGATCAGTGCCGCAGTATAGGGATGGCGCGGCTGGGCGAACACGACGGCCACCGGTCCTTCTTCGACCAGCTCGCCCGCATACATCACTGCGACCCGGTCGGAGATGCGGGCCACGACTGCAAGGTTGTGCGTCACGAACAGCATCCCAAGCCCGCCTTCGGCCTGCTTGAGACCAGCCAGCAGTTCGAGGATCTGCGCCTGCACGGTTACGTCCAGCGCCGTCGTCGGCTCGTCCGCCAGCAGCAGGCGCGGATGGTTGGCCACGGCGGCGGCAATCATCACCCGCTGGCGCTGACCGCCGGACAGTTCATGCGGATAAAGCTGCGCGGAGCGCGGCGGGTCGGGCAGCCCGACCTGCCGCAGCAACTCCACCACCCGCGCCCCCAGCGATCCCGTCGCGTGATGCGCGCGCAGCGTTTCCTCCAGATGCGCGCCGACGCGCAGCAGCGGGTTCAGGCTGCTCGACGGATCCTGGAAGATCATGGCGAGATCCTTCCCGCGCAGGCGCCGCAGATCCTTCTCCGGCAGCCGCAGCAGATCGCGCGCCACGCCCTGGCGATCGGTGTAGAGAATCTCGCCGGCGACGACGCGCACCGTCGATGGCAGCAGTCCGATGGCCGTCAGCGCCGTCAGCGTCTTGCCCGAGCCGCTTTCACCCACCAGCGCCAGCGTCTCGCCGGCCGCCAATGTCAGGCTGACGTCGCGCACCACTGCGACCGGGCCATGCGGCCCCGCGATCTCCAGCGTCAGGCCGCGCACGGCGAGCAGACCTGCTGGCGCCGCACTGTTCGGTGATGGCGTCCGCAGCGTGGGAAATATCCGAAGAAAGCCCGGCCGCCCGCTGCCACTACCGCGCGGATCGAGCACCTCGCGCAGCCGGTCGCACAGCAGGTTCAGCGCCAGCACCGCGCCAGTCAGCGCCAGGCACGGCCACAGCAGCAAGAGCGGCGCGTGCTCCATGGTAGTGCGCGCGCCGCGGATCATCAGACCCCAGGAGGGCGCCGGCGGCACCACCCCAAGGCCGAGAAAGCTCAGGCCGCTTTCCAGCAGCAATGCCGCGGCCACGGTCAGCGAGAGCTGGACGATCAGCGGCGGCGCGATATTCGGCAGCAAGGTGCGCCACAGAATCAGCGCCGCCGGCTTGCCCAGCGCCACTTGCGCCGTAACGTAATCCAGCGACCGCACCGACAACGTCGCCGCATAGGCGACGCGCGCGAAGGCCGGTGTGAAAACGATGGCCAGACACAGGATCAGCGTTGCAGCCCCCGGCCCCAGCAAGGTCACCACCAGCAGCGCCAGCAGCAGCGGGGGAAAGCACAGCACGATCTCGGCCGTGCGCATGGTGACCATCTCGGCCAGCCCCCGGAAATAACCGCCGATGATGCCAAGCAGCGTCCCGACCACAGCGCCCAGCACGGTCGATACCACGGCAATCGACAGCGATACCCGTGCCCCGATGATCAGCCGTGACAGCACATCCCGCCCGAACTCGTCCTGCCCGAGCCAATGCGCAGCGCTGGACAGCGTCAACCGTCCGGCGACGTCCTGGCGCACCGGATCAGCGATCGGCAGCAACGGTCCCGCCAGTGCGACGAGCAGCATGCCGCCCACCAGCACGCCCGGCAGCAAAAGCCTCTGCCCGCGCATCAGGCGCGCCTCACGCGCGGATCGATCACGCCGTACAACAGCTCGACGATTAGGTTGAGCAGCACGAACAGCGCCGAGATCACCAGCACGATGGCCAGCACCGCCGGATAGTCCCGCGCCTCAACCGCGAGCACGAGATAGCCGGAGAGGCCGGGCCAGTTGAACACGTATTCCACCAGCACCGTGCCGCCGAGCAGCGCGCCGAGATGCAGCCCCACCACTGTAATGACTGAGGTCGCCGCATTGCGTACCACGTGGCGACGGATGATGACGGCGGGCGAAGCGCCGCGCGCCTGCGCCGCACGCACGTGGTCTCGCTCCAGCACCTCCAGCGCCGCGCCGCGGGTGACACGGAACACCACCGCCGCGAGACCCAGCGCAATGGTGCCCGCCGGCATCATCAGCAAACCAAAATGCCGCAGCGGGTTGACGGACAGCGCGACAAAGCCTCCGGCCGGGACCCAGTGCAGCTTCTGCGCCAGCACCAGGACCAGCAAGGTGCCCACCACGAACACCGGCACCGACAATGCCAGTCCTGCCAGATTGGACAGAATGCGGTCGACCAGCTGGCCGGAGCGCAGCGCCGCCATCACGCCCAGCGGCAACCCGATCACGACCGCCAGCAGCCCGGCCACGCCGACAAGTTCGAGCGTACGCGGCAGCCGCAGCACGATATCCTCCGCGACCGGATGCTCGTCCTGCAGCGAGGTGCCGAAATCGAAATGCAGAAGGCCATTCAGATAGGTCAGGTATTGCGCGCCCAGCGGACGGTCGAGGCCGAGATGCGCGCGCAGGTCGGCCACCGACGCCGGATCAGGCGCCACGCCGCCCTGCGACAGCAGCAGTTCGGCCGGATCACCGGGGATCAGGTGGATCACGAGGAACACCAGCGAAGCCACCACCCAGACCAGGACGAGCGAGGCCGCCAGCCTCCGCGCGGCAAACCCCAGCATCCCCTCAGTCTACCGAAGCCGTTTCGAAGGTCAGGCCCGAATAGAAGGTCAGCGCGCCGGGCATGTTCTGAAAACCCGTCACGCCCTTGCGCATGCCGTAGCCTTGGCTGCGCCAGGTCAGCCCCACCAGAGGCGCCTCCTCGATCGCCACCTTCTCCAGATCGCGATAGATCGCCTTGCGCTTGGCGTCGTCGAGTTCGGCGCGACCGGCTGCCAGCAGCTCGGTGATCTTCTCGGTCTTGACGCCAAAGGATCGCACATAGGAAGGCGACAGGCTGCCGTCGATGAGCGCGGCAATGCCGTCGGGATCGTTGCTGTCGGCCGCCGTGCCCATCACCGCCATGTCGTACTGGCCGCGATTGCCGATGGCTACGCGCGTCGCCCAGTCCGGCAGGTTCAGCGTGACGTTGATACCAACCGCAGCGATATGCTGCTGCACCACTTCGGCGGTGTCCTTGTGCATGCCGTACTGCGCCGTCGACAGCAGCGAACAGGTGATGCCCGACGCAAAGCCCGCTTCAGCAAGTAGTTTTTTCGACATCGCCGGATCGTAGGCCCAACCGTTCTTGAATTCCGGATTGAAGAACGCACTGGAATCGGCGATCGGCAGATGTTCCAGCGCAGCGCCACGCCCGAAGAACGCCGCCTTGACCAGTTCATCGCGCTTGATCGCGTGCCCGACCGCGCGGCGCACGCGCGGGTCGTTGAACGGCGGCTTGCTGCCGTTGAACACCAGGAACATGAACGCGCCTTCGACCGCATCCAGCTTCAGTTTCGGATTGTCCGAAATCGCCGTCATCGCCTGCCACGGCACGTATTCGATCAGGTCGATGTCACCGGACTGCAGCGCCGCCACCCGCAGATTCTCATCCGCATAGGCAATGACGCGAATGCCCTTCAGCTTCGGCAGGCCCTTTTTGTAGTAGCCGGGAAACGCCTCCAGATCGATCGAGACGCCTCGCTCCTGCTCCTTCAGCACGAATGGCCCGGCGCCAACAAACGTGCCCTTGGCAGAATTGCGCGAGCAGATCGGCAGATGATAGCTCGCCATCCAGATCGGCAGCGTCGCCAGCGGCTTCTTGGTGACGAAGCGCACCGTGAGGTCGTCCGGCGTCTCCACCTTTTCGATCTGCTGCATCTCGTTGCGGAAGTAGGCGGTCGACTTCTCGGCGGCGATCTGCTCGATGGTCCACTTCACGTCGGCCGACGTCACCTTCTCGCCGTTCTGAAACTTGGCGTCGCGCAGCTTGAACACCCAGGCATGATCGCCTTCCCGCGTCCAGGATTCCGCGAGTTCGCCACGCAGATTGCCGGCTGGATCGAACGAAACCAGGCCACGATGAATCATCAGCTTGATGGTCGCCGCCGCGGTGCCGTTGTTGGCCCACGGCTGGATCGCGGCCGGCGGGGCCGACAGCCCGAAGGTCAGCACCCCCGGCGTCGCCGCGCGGGCGCCGGGCATGCGCAGGAACGGCAAGGCAGCGGCGCCAGCGATCAGGCTGCGGCGATTGACGGACATAACCATGCGGAAGTCTCCAGGCGCGGGATCGGAAAGGGTCAGGCCGGTGGACAAGTCTCGTGATAGGTCTCTTTCGCAAAAGCAGGGCTGATCGCGCCGCAGGCAAGATCGCGCGCGACCGTCTCCGCATCGCGTGCGGACGCCGGACCGTAGCCACCGGCACCGGGACTGACCAATGCAAACCACTGGCCAGCCTTCAGCACCGCGCTATCGTGATCGAACACCACGCCCGGGCCACATTCGATGGCGCCATGGCCACCTGCGGCACCACCAAACAGGCCCCAAGAGCTGGAACGACCAGCTAGCCGCGATACGTCCACCCGCACACGGCAATCGGCATCGGCGCGATACATGCGCCGCATGCCCATGCCGCCGCGATACGTGCCAGCCCCGCCGGAATCTGCCACCAGCTCATAGCGCATCAACGTTAGTGGATATTCGATCTCAAGCGCTTCGACCGGCAGGTTGGAGGTGTTGGTGACATGGACATGAACGCCGTCCAGCCCGTCCTTGTGCGCCCGGGCGCCGGCACCGCCGCCCATCGTCTCCAGATAGACCCAGATGGAGCCATCATCCTTGCGCGTGCCGATGAACGTCGCCACCGAACAGCAGGAGTTGGAGCACGCCGTCACCCGCTCCGGCACCGCCTGGGCGAGTGCCCCCAGAATGAGGTCCGACACGCGCTGACAAGTCTGCACCCGGCCGTTCACCGCCGCCGGATGCACGCAGTTCAGCACCGAACCGGCCCGCGCCGTCACGGTCAGCGGTCGCGCCAGGCCGGAGTTGGGCAGAATAGTCGGATCGACGACGGATTTGACTACGTAGTAAGCCGTGGCCAGCAGCGCCGTGTAGGTCATGTTCAGACCGGCGCGGAGCTGGTCCGGCGCCTCGAAATGCAGCGACATGCTGTCGCCCTTGATCGTCACCTCCACCGACAGCGGCAAATTCTCGGCAATCTCGGGACTGTCGAACAAGTCGTCGAATCGCCAGGTGCCGTCGGGCATCGCGGCGATGCCGGCGCGCATCTTGCGCTCGGCGTAATCGAGCAGGCGCTCGCCGGCGGCCAGCACCGTGGCGGTGCCGTATTTTGCACACAGCGCCTGGAAGCGCCGCACACCGACGCGGTTGGCGGCCATCTGCGCCCGCAGATCCGACAGGCGCTCGCGCGGGACCTGGCAGTTCAGCAGGATCAGATCCTGGATGTCCTTTTGCAACGCGCCTTCGCGATACAATCGCACCGGCGGAATACGCAGGCCTTCCTGGTAGATATGCGCGTGGCCGCGATCGGCGAAATCGGAATGATGCGCGAGGTTGACGGTCCAGGCCGCAATCTTGCCATCGACGAAGATCGGTTCGGCCAGCACGATATCCGGCAGATGGGTGCCGCCGCCCGCATAGGCGTCGTTGCCCACAAACACGTCACCGGGCCGCATGTCCCCGACCGGATGCAACTTCATGATGTGCGGCACGATGCCGATGAACGAGCCAAGATGAATCGGGATGTGCTCGGCCTGGCACAAAGTGTAGCCGGCGGCGTTGAACAGCGCCGTCGAACAGTCCCGCCGCTCCTTGATGTTGGTGGAGTAGGACGCGCGGATCAGCGCTTCGCCGGTCTCCTCGACGATCGATGACAGCGACGCGCCGATCACCTCGACGGTAATCGGATCGAGGAGCGGAGCCGCCGGTGCGAGCATGTCGTTCATGCCACCACCTCCAGGATGAGGTTGAGATAGACGTCCACGCGCGCCTCCATGCTAGGCAGCACCACCGTGGTGGTGTCCATCTGCTCGACGATGGCCGGGCCGGTGAAGACATTGCCCGGCTTCAGCAGGTCGCGGCTGTAGATCGGCGTGTCCATGAAATCGCCCGCTTCGGGAAACCAGACTTTTCGCGCGCCGGTGATGGCGGCGGAGGCGTCCGGCGCCTCCATCGGATAAGCGCGCAGTTCGGCCTTGCGAACCCGGCCTGTAGCTTCAAGGCGCAGAGTGACAAGCTGCACCGCCTCGCCTTCGGCCACAAAACCGTACCGCTGGCGATGCGCCTCGGCGAAGTCCACCGCCAGAGCGTCGAGCACCGCCGGCGTCACCTGTCCTTCCGGGACCGGCACGGCGAGTTCGTAATTCTGGCCGGAGTAACGCATGTCGGCAGTGCGGGTCAGGTGGCGGTTCTCCGTTGAAATCCCCTCATGCACGAACCATGCCTCGGCCCGCTCGGTGAGTCCGGAAAACGCGGCCGACACATCCGCCGCGGACGATGCCGCCAGCGGCATCAACCGGGTTGCCGCGAAATCGGCGCGAAGGTCGGTCAGCAGCAGCCCCATGGCGCAGAGAATGCCCGGGTTGCGCGGCACCAGCACGCGCTTCATGTCCAGCTCACGCGCCAGCCTCGCCGCATGCAGCGGACCGGCGCCACCGAACGCCATCAGCGTGTAGTCGCGCGGATCATGGCCGCGCTGGATCGAAATCACCCGAATGGCTCGCGCCATGTTGGCGGTGACGACAGAAATGATCCCCTGCGCCGTCTCCATCACACCCAGCCCCAGCTGGTCGGCGAGCCGTGCGATGGAGGCCTTGGCCAGATCCTTGCGAACGGCCATGCGGCCGCCGAGCAGATAGTCCGGATTCAAGGTCTGCAAGACCACGTTGGCGTCGGTGGTGGCCGGCTCAGTGCTGCCGCGATCGTAGCAGACCGGGCCGGGATCGGCGCCGCAGGACCGCGGCCCGACCTTCAGCAGCCCGCCGACATCGACGAAGGCGATCGAGCCACCGCCCGCGCCCACCGTATGGATGTCCAGCATCGGCGCCTTGATCGGATAGCCGTGCACCACGGCCTCCGACGTCATCTTGCAGACGCCGCCTTTCAGCAGCGCCACGTCGGTCGATGTGCCGCCCATGTCGAAGGTGATCAAATCGGGGAAGCCGGCCAATGCGCCGATCGCCTGCGCGCCCACCACGCCGGTCGACGGGCCGGACAGCACGGTGCGCACCGGCATGTCGGCAGCGGCGGAGAACCCGATGACGCCGCCGTTGGACTGCGTCAGATGCGGCGTCGCCGTCATGCCCAGCGCTTCAAGGCGGGGCGTGAGGCGGTTGATGTAGCTGCGCATCACCGGGCCAAGATAGGCGTTCAGCACCACAGTGGAGAGCCGTTCGTATTCGCGAAACTCCGGCGCAACGTCATGGCCGGCGCAGATGAAGGCGTCGGGATGCTCCTCGTGCAGGATCTCCATCGCCCGACGCTCGTGCTCTGGACGAATGAAGCCATAGAGGAAGGAGACGGCGATCGCCATCACCCCCGCGTCCTTCAACGCCCGGCCGGCGCGGCGCACCGCATCCTCATCGAGCGCGGTGTCGATGGTGCCGTCATGACGCACCCGTTCCGGCACCTCATGGCGCAGGTCGCGCGCCACCAGGGTCGGCGGCTTGTCGGCCTGCATGTCGTATAGATCCGGGCGCTTCTGTCGCCCGATCTCAAGCAGGTCGCGGAATCCGTCGGTGGTGACGAGCCCGGTCTTCACGCCGCGATGCTGGATCAGAGCGTTGGTGGCAACGGTGGTGCCATGACCGAAATAGGACACCGCGGCAGCCGGGGAAGCACCGGCATCGGGCGTCACCAGAAGCATGCCTTCCTCGACGCCCTGGGCGATGCCGCGCGACGGATCATCCGGCGTCGATGACACCTTCCAGACCTCGATGCGTCCATCGTTCTCGTTGAAAAGACAGACATCCGTGAAGGTGCCACCGGAGTCCACGCCAACGCGCCATTGCGCCATGCCCAAGTCCCGTCTCAAATTTTGCACTGCACTTGGACAGAGCTTCACTTTAGAATCTGACGATGGCAATTTATTTTGTCATTTTTCGACTATAATTTTGAAAAACTTCCGTATAATGGAACTTACATCGAAAATTCTGAGAAAATGATGCGGAAAATGGAAGTTCCATTGGAGGCGAGCGGCGCATTGCAACGTGCCGTCGTGATTTTGCGCCTGCTGGGCAACGCCGGCCCCCTTGGCTTGCGCCTGACAGCCTTGGCCGAGGCGGCCGCCTTGCCGCGCCCGACCGCCCACCGCGTGCTGAAAACCCTGCTGGCCGAGCGGCTTGTCGCCTATGCCCCTGCCCGCAAGACCTACACGCTCGGGCTGGATCTGTTCATGCTCGCCGCGTGCGCCGGCAACGTGCATGGCCTGCGCGACATCGCCCGGCCGCATGTGTTGCGGCTGACCGCTTCACTGGGCGAGACGATCTTCATCCTGGTGCGAAACGACTATGACGCGGTCTGCATCGAGCGCAGCGCCGGTCCGCTGCCGATCCGGGCGCTGACCGACATCGGCGGCCGGGTCCCGCTCGGTCTCGGCCAAGGCTCATCGGCCATCCTCGCTTTTCTGCCGCCGGCCGAACAGGACGAGATCATTCGTCACAACATACCGAGCCTGATGCCGATCGGACTGGACGAGGCCTCGCTGCGCGCCTGGCTCGCAACAATCCGCCGCACTGGCTATGCCGAAGGTACCACGGGGGTTAATCCCGGCATGGCCGGCCTTGGTGTACCCATTTTCGGCCATGACGGAAATGCAGTGGCCTGCCTCAGCATTGCAAGCACCACCGACCGGCTGACGCCGGAACGCAACCCGGTGGTGGCCGAGATTGTAAAGCGTACGGCTGCCGAGATCGCAGCCCAGCTCAGCCCATTTGATCCCGTGCTCCGCCGCGCCTCGGCTGCGATGGAGTAGCAAATCAGGACCTCCGGCAGGCCATCGCACGCCCGGCTCCGGCTGTTGATCTCCATTCAGATATAATCCGGGCTCTGCAATGAGAGAGGACCTGGCTTTTGACCTGGCGCGTACCAGTGGGCGTTACGCCGTCGGCACGCCGAGACGCCGAAGGCTCAAAACCCACAGCGCGTGCGGTCCGCAACAACGATTGCCCGCCTGATGACCAACGGCCGCGATTCGCAATCGAAGTCGGCATTGCGAGACTCTATCCGGCGGATCACGCCCGCCTGATCGATCGCAATTCGCCGACGCTCGAGTTTGTCCGATGCGCCTCGAATGGTCACGCTGTCCCGGCGAAACTATTCCGAGAGCGCATAGAATCGAACCGACAATGCATTGGTCCCCTCGGGGCAAGGCTGCCTATGCTCCGAGAATAGACCGGCGTGGCTTCGGCTTCGACGGGAAACTCTCCTCACCGGTTGTCAGGCAGATGTCCCACGATTGCCCGCGCCTCGCACGGGCTCCCCAATGCCTCGACCGAATGCCCCACCGAAAGACGTGAAAACCATGCGAAATTCAGATCAGATCTGGCAGCTTGTCGATAACCACCGACCGGAATTCGAGGCGCTTGCCGATCGCATCTGGGGGATGCCCGAGATCGCCTACACCGAATATCAATCGGTGGGCGAGCACACCGCGATGCTAAAAGGCCTTGGCTTCCGGGTGAAGGAGAATCTGGCAGGCATTCCCACCGCCGTGATGGGCGAGTGGGGCGAAGGCGGACCGGTCATCGCCATCCTCGGCGAGTACGACGCGTTGCCCGGCCTCAGCCAGGTCGCCGGCATTGCCGAGCACAAGGAAGTGGTGCCCGGCGGTCACGGCCATGGCTGCGGTCACAATCTCCTTGGTTCTGCGGCGATGCTTGCGGCCACCGCGATCAAGGACTGGCTCGCCGCCACCGGCACCGCGGGGCGCGTGCGCTATTACGGTTGCCCGGCCGAGGAAGGCGGCGCGGCAAAATCATTCATGGTCCGGGCCGGCGAATTCGACGGCGTCGATATCGCGATCACATGGCACCCGGCCTCGATTTCACGGGTCGATGAAGCGCTGTCGCTCGCCAACACCCGCATGGACTTCCAGTTCACCGGCCGCGCCAGCCACGCCGCCGCAGCACCTCATCTCGGCCGCTCTGCACTCGACGCGGTCGAACTGATGAATGTCGGCACCAATTACATGCGTGAGCACATGCCCGCGGATGCCCGCATCCACTATGCAATGCTGGATTCCGGCGGCATTGCCCCCAACGTGGTGCAGGCCTCCGCCAAGGTGCGCTACGCCGTGCGCTCGCGCGATCTGCCCGGCATGTTCGCGCTGAACGAACGGGTGATCAAGGTCGCCGAGGGCGCCGCGCTGATGACCGGGACCACGATGAAGATGACCGTCATCAGCGCGGTCTCCAACAAGCTCGGCAACACGCCGCTCGAACTGGCCATGCACGACGCGATGGAACGGCTCGGGCCGGTGCCGTTCGACGCAGCCGACAGGGCGTTTGCCGCCGAGATCCAGAAGACGCTATCCGATGAGGACATCGAGAGCGACTACCTGCGCGTCGGAGTGCCTGTCCGCAAGGATACGCCACTGTGCGATTTCGTCGTCCCGTTCGACTCCCGCGGCGAGCCGATGATCGGCTCAACTGACGTCGCCGATGTAAGCTGGGTGGTACCCACGGTGGAAGCCCGCGTCGCCACCCACGCGATCGGCACGCCCGGCCATTCCTGGCAGATCGTCGCGCAGGGGAAGTCGCCGGCGGCGCATAAAGGCATGGTTCATGCAGCGAAGATCATGGCGGCGACCGGCATCGAAGCGCTGACCGATCCGACGCTGATCGACCGCGCCAAGGCCGATATCCGCGATCGGACGTCGAAGATGCCCTACGTCTGCCCGATCCCGCCGGAGGTCAATCCGCCGCTGCAGCCGCGTCCCGCCGGCCTCTGACGATCACCTGAAAGGGCAGCGGACGCTCCGTCCGCTGCCCGTGAACCCATATGAGGATCGTGAACATGACTGACCATCGTCCCGCCCGTTCGTGGCATCGCCCGCTGGCCAGCCTCGGGCTGTTCTCCTCGCTGATGCTCGGCTCTACCGCCATGCACGCCGCGACGCCGAAGACCGCGTTGGTGATGGCCTGGAACATCGACGCCATTTCGACCTTCGATCCGGCCCAGGTGGGCGAAGTGGTCACCAACGAAATCCTGCAGAACACCTGCGATAGCCTGGTCGATTTCGATCCGGCCGACGAGCGCAAGATCATCCCACTGTTCGCCGAGAGCTGGACGGTGTCGCCCGATCGCCAGACCATCACCTTCAAGATCCGCAAGGGCGCCAAATTCCCGTCCGGTAACACCGCGACCGCCCAGGACGTCGCGCAAAGCATGCAGCGCGTCGTCAAGCTCGGCTCCAGCAACGCCACGACCCTGACCGAATATGGTTTCTCCAAGGAAAATGTCGATCAGCGCATCACCGCGCCGGACGATGCGACAGTCGTCCTCAGCTTCGACAAGGCCTATCCGACCACGCTGGTCCTGCAGGCGATCGGCGCCAGCCGCGTCGGCACGGTGATGGACATGAAGGTCTTGATGGCCAATCAGGTGAATGGCGACATGGGCAACAAGTACCTCGCCACCCATACCGAATGCATCGGCCCATACCGGCTGGCGCAGTGGAACGCCAGCGAATCCGTATTGCTGCAGGCCAACGACAATTACTGGGGCGTGAAGCCGGCCATCAAACGCGTGCTGATCAAGCACGTCGCCGAGGCCGGCACGCAGCGATTGATGCTGGGCCAGGGCGACGTGGACGTGGCGCGGGACCTGACGCCGGAAGATCTCAAGGACTTCGAGACGTCGAAGGACGTCACGATCGCGAAGGTGTTGAAGCCACAATTGTTCTTCTGGACCTTCAACACCACCGAGGGCCCGTTCGGCAACGAGAAGGTCCGGCTGGCAATGCGCTACCTGATCGACTACGACGGGCTGGCCAAGACGGTGATGACCAATCTGGGCGTGCCGCGCGCCAGCTTCGCCCAGCTCGGCGCCGTCGGCGCCCTCGACGAGAAGGCAGGCCAGCCGTTCAAGCTCGATCTCGACAAGGCCAAGGCGCTGTTGACCGAAGCGGGCTATGCCGACGGCTTCACGGCCAAGCTGATCTTCGGCACCCTGCAGCATTCGGCGCCGCTGGCGCAGAGCGTGCAGCAGAACGCCGCCAGGGTCGGCGTCAAGCTGACGCTGGAGCGCATGTCCAACGCCCAGCTGTTCGCCAAGGTGCGCGGTCGCGACTATCAGAGCGCCATGCAGGCATGGCAGACCAGCGTGCCCGACGCGCACGGCAACGCGTCGCGCTTGGTCTACAATCCGGACAACCGGCCCGAAGCGAAGCTGACCCAGATTCCGGTCTGGCGCACCGGCTTCCAGTCCAAGGAGCTGAACGAGAAGGTCGACGCGGCGCTGCTTGAGCCCGACGTTGCCAGGCGCAATGCGCTCTATGCCGATCTACAGAAGGAAGTCATGGCGAAGGGCCCGTTCGCGATCATGTTCCAGATGTACAACATCGCCGCCGTCCGCAGCGACGTGAAGAACTGGACCTGGAACGGCTTCCGCACCTACTACGCACCCGTCACCAAGTAGCAGCGCACCATGACCGATGCGGCCAGCATAGCGTCGCAGTCCCGGGCCTCGGATCGCCAGCGCAAGCTGCTGACCCTGGCCCGGTCGTTCGGCAACCGCGCGGTCTCTGTGACGGCGACGCTGCTGGGACTGGCGGCGCTGACGTTCTTCATCGGTCACCTGCTGCCGCTCGACCCGGTGATTGCCGTGCTCGGCCCCAACGCCACCCACGATGCCTATGTGGCGATGTACAAGCAGCTCGGCCTCGACCAGCCGCTGTGGAAACAGTTCGCTGTCTATCTCGGCCACATCCTGCAGTTCGACTTTGGCAATGCCCTGACGACCGGCCGACCGGTGGTTACCGACATCGCCCGGGTGTTTCCGGCCACCCTCGAACTGGCAAGCGTCGCCATCGTGATCGGCACCGGGATCGGTATTCCCGCCGGCGTGTTGTCGGCGATGTATCGCGGCTCGTCGCTCGACCACGTCGTGCGCTTCGTCGGCCTGCTCGGCTATTCGACGCCGCATTTCTGGCTAGGCCTGATGGGCCTGTCGCTGTTCTATGCCACGCTCGGCTGGATCGGCGGCCCCGGCCGCATCGACACCATGTACGAACTCGACCTCGAGCCGCGCACCGGCTTCTACCTGATCGACGCTGCGCTGACCGGCGATTGGGCACTGTTCAAGGACGTGTTCGGCCACATCGTGCTGCCGGCCTCGATTCTCGGCTTCACCGCGTTGACCTATATCAGCCGCATGACGCGCAGCTTCATGATCGAGCAGCTCGGCCAGGAATATGTAGTGACCGCGCGGGTCAAGGGACTGTCCTGGTCCCGTACCGTCTGGGTCCACGCCTTCCGCAACGTCGCGGTGCAGGTCGTCACCGTGGTGGCGCTGTCCTATGCGTTCCTGCTGGAAGGCGCGGTGCTGACGGAGACGGTGTTCGCGTGGCCCGGCTTCGGCCGCTATCTGACCAACGCGCTACTCGCCGGCGACATGAACGCGGTTGTCGGCTGCACCATTCTGATCGGCGTGATCTTCATTGGCATCAACATCGTCTG
>NZ_JAQGJD010000336.1 GCF_028290785.1 Tardiphaga sp.
TGGAACGATTTCTTCTTCGCGCTGATCCTGACCAGGACCGCGGCGCGCACCGCCCCGGTCGCGGTCGTCAACTTCATGAATTACGAAGGCTGGGAGTGGGGCAAGATCGCGGCCGGGGGCTCTCTCGTGATGGCGCCGGTGTTAGTCTTCTCGCTCGCGGTGCGGCGCTATCTGGTCAGCGGACTGACCGCCGGCGCGGTGAAAGGCTAGAGCGTGCGATTTCCCACCGGCGCGTCACGCATCGTGTTCATCTTCGCCCACCCGGCAGGCCATGTCGGCGCACCCAAATTCTACACGCCGTATTTCGAGGAGGCCGGGCTCGACTGGCACATGGTTCCACTCGACGTCGCGCCAGACGATCTGGTGGACACCATCCGTGCGCTGGCGCGCTCCAGCAGCACGGTCGGCTTCAACCTCACCATGCCCCACAAGCTGGCGGCCTTTGCGCTGTGCGATGAGGTCGGCCGGGCCGCTTCCTTCGAAGGCCTGGTCAACACCATTCGCATCGAAGCGAGTGGCCGGCTGGTCGGCGACTCCGCCGATGGCGCGGGCTTTCTCGGCGCCGTGCGCGCGGAGGGCGTGTTCCATCCCGAGCGGCACGTCGTGGTCATCGGCGCCGGTGGCGCCGGGCGGTCGATCTGCCATGCACTGGCCGCGGCGGGCGTGAAGCGCCTCACGATCCTGAACGAGACGCCTGGCCCGGTCGGCGTTCTGGCGAGGAAGTTGCACGATAACTTCCCGAAATTGCAGATCGGTCTCGAGGAAACGTTTGCCGACGCCGGGCTTGTCGTCAACGCCACCTCCCTCGGCCTGCACGCCAGCGATCCCATGCCGGTTGACCCGGCAAAACTTCCCGCCGGTTGCGCGGTGTTCGACATCATCGCCGCCCGCGAAACCGAATTTATGGCGGCTGCCTCCGCGCGCGGCCTCAAGGTGGTCGGCGGCGTCGCCATGATCATGCATCAGCTGCCGTTGCAGACTTCGTTCTGGCGCGGCGGCCATCTGACGCCGGAAAGTCACTGAAAGAATTAACATGTCCCAGCCGCATATCATCCTTGTCATCACCGACCAGCAGCGCTTCGATACCATCGCCGCGCTCGGCCATGGCTACATGCAGACGCCGAATCTCGACCGCATGGTGCGCGAGGGCGTGTATTTCGAGAACTGCTTCGTCAATGCGCCGAGCTGCGTGCCGTCACGCGCGGCCGTGTTTTCGGGACTCTATCCGCATGCATCCGGCGTGCTGCGCAATGGTCAGGCGTGGCAGCACACCTGGATCAGTAACCTCGCCGAAGCCGGCTATCACTGCGTCAATGTCGGCAAGATGCACACCATCCCGTATGACGCCAAGGCCGGCTTCCACGAGCGCTTCGTGGTGGAGAACAAGGATCGCTTCCTCGAAGGGCGCTGGTTCGCCGATGAGTTGGACAAGGCGTTCGCCAGCCACAAGCTGGCAAAGCCGTCGCGGGCCGGCTATCGCAACCTGCCGGACTATGCCGACCGCATGGGCGCCTTCACCTGGGACATGCCGAAGTCGCTGCATCCCGACGTGTTCGTGGCCGAGACCGCCATGTGGTGGCTGGAGACGCGGCCCAAGCCCGACGCGCTGTTCATGCAGATCGGCCTGCCGGGGCCGCACCCGCCCTACGATCCGCTGCCGGAATATCTCGAGCACTATCTCAAGCGTAACGACTTGCCGGTGCCCGAACCCAAGCAAAGCGACCTCGACGGACTCCCGGAGTATCTGAAGGAAAAGCGCCGCCACGACACGCAGGTCGATCACGATGCCATTTCCTGGAAGATGGATCCGACCCGTGAGGAGATGCGACGGCTGCGCGCGCATTATTACGCCAACGTCACCATGATTGACGAGCAGATCGGCGCGATTGTACAGACCCTGGAGCGCAAGGGCTACCTCGACGATTGCGTCATCGTCTTCATGTCGGATCACGGCGACAATCTCGGCGAACACGGCCTCAGCCAGAAATGGTCGATGTATGAGGCGGTGACGCGCGTGCCGCTGCTGTTCTGGTCGCCCGGAAAATTCGCCGGCGATCGCCGCATCAGGGAGAAGTGCCAGCTGTTCGACATAGGGCCGACCATTCTTGACCTTGCGGGCGCAAGGCATCCGAAACCTTGCCAGGCGCAGAGCCTGTTGCCGGCGCTGAACGGGGAGACATGGGCGGGCCGCGACTTCGTGTTCAGCGAGCAGGCCGCCGACGTAGCCATGACCGGTGCGAAGTTCATCACCATGGTGCGGGACGATCGCTGGAAGGCCGTGTTTATCCACGGCGCTATGGATGGCCAGCTGTTCGATCTAAAGGTGGATCCGACAGAGGAGCACAATCTGTGGGGGCTCGAAGCTTATGCGGAGACGACGCGTTATCTGAAGGACGCCATGATCGACTGGCGTCAGGACAGCCTGCTCGAAACTATGGACCTGCATCATCAGGTGCGCTGAGCTTGCCGACCGTCGCCGTGCGCAGATAACCGGCGGAAAATAGCTTCCGGGAGATACTGCATTCCAAGACGTCGCCAAGACGTCGCCCAGATCGCTGTGGATTGGGAAACATTGAACCTTCGCGTGTGGGCGATGAGCGACGATGCGCGGATTCTGGCCGAGGCGTCCTCCCACAATGGCATGGCGAAACTGGATCGTGCCGGTTTCGAGCCTGCCTTGCTTGAATTGATTGCAGACTGGTTGTCGGCGCAGGGCCGGACGCCGGTATCGCTTGCGGCATGGTCGGAGCCCGTCAAGGATGGATCGAAGCGCGTATCGGCTGGGGCCGTGCCGGCCTGTTGCGGTCGAGGCGGTCGGCC
>NZ_JAQGJD010000338.1 GCF_028290785.1 Tardiphaga sp.
TTCGGATATCGTTCAGGATCACGTCGCCCTGCACCGGGCGCAACAGGCCGGCGACGGCGCGCATCATGGTGGACTTGCCGGCGCCATTGGCGCCGATCAGCGCCACCATCTCGCCGGGCTTCACCTGGAAGCTGACATTCTGCAGCACCGGCGCGGCGCCATAGCCGGCGGAGAGGTCGATGGCGGTGAGCACCGCATCTTGCGAACCGGCCCAAGGCGTGGTGCGCGCGCGCGCCTGCATGCCGGCGGCGCCGAGATAGGCGGCCAGCACCTTCGGATCGTGGCGGATGTCGTTGGGCGTGCCGGCGGCGATCGGCGTGCCGGCGTCGAGCACCACGATGTGGTCGGAAATCCCCATCACCAGCCGCATGTCGTGCTCGACCAGGATCACCGCGATGCCGACATCGGCAATCCTTCGCAGCAGTCCGCTCAGCGCTTCCTTGTCGGAGGCCATCAGGCCGGCGGCGGGTTCGTCGAGCAGCAGCACGCGCGGGCGCATCGCCAGCGCGCGCGCGATCTCGACAAGGCGGCGGTCGACATGCGGCAGGTCGCCGGCGGCGGCGGCCAGCGCGCCCTTGTAGCCGACGAAAGCGATCAGCGCCTCGGCGGCCTCTTCGTCGGTCGGCGTCGCCGCAACGGACAGCATCGAGCCGAGCGCGCCGCGGCGCATCGCGATCAGCACGTTGTCGCGCACGCTCATGGTCTCGAACAGTTTTGTGGTCTGATAGGTGCGGCCGATGCCGGCGCGCGCCACTTTCCACGCCGGGGCGCCGGCGAGTTCCTCGCCGCCGAGGCGGATGCTGCCGGTGCCGGGTCTGTAGAAGCCGCCGATCATGTTGAGCACGGTGGTCTTGCCGGCGCCGTTGGGGCCGATCACGCTGGTGACCTTGCCCTGCCTGGCGACGAAGGAGACGCCGGACGCCGCCTTGATGCCGCCGAAGGTGATGCCGATGTCGGAGACTTCGAGCGGCGCGCGGTCGTTCTGCCCCGTAAGAAACACGGCGACATCGAAATTGCCGGCGATCGCGATGCGCGGATCGAGCCGGCGGAACAGCCGCGCGACGGTGCCGAGAATGCCCTCCGGCGCCAGCCACAGCACCACCAGCAGCAGCGCGCCGAAGAACAGCAGGCGATACTCGGCGAGGTTCGACAGCAGTTCCGGCAGCACCACGGTGATCACCGCGCCGACCGCGGGGCCGAGCACCCAGCCGGCGCCGCCGACGATGCAGGCGAACAGGAACAGGATCGACTGCGAGAACGGGAACGAGTCCGGCGACACGAACGCCAGCAATGCGGCGAAGATGCCGCCGGCGAGGCCGGCGAACACCGCGGACAGCATGAAGGCCGCGGCCTTGACGCTGACCGGATTGAGCCCGATGGAGCGCGCCGCGACCTCGGCGTCGCGCACCGCGACCATCGCCTTGCCCCAGGCGGAGTTGGCGAGGCGATAAAACAGGTAGGTCGAGACGCCGGCGATAGCGATCGCCAGCAGCGCGATCTCGCGCTCGGTGAACATCAGCCGGCCGAGCATCGGCGACGGCAGGTTCATCAGCCCGTTGGAGCCGCCGGTGAGGCCGCGCCACTCGATGGACAGATGCTGCACGATGAAGGCGAAGGCGATGGTGACCATCGCCAGATACGGCCCGCTGACGCGCAATGCCGGCAGCGACAATAACAGCCCGATGGCGCCGGAGATCAGCCCGGCCAGCGGCAGCGCGAGCCAGAAGCTGATGCCTTTCAGCGTCAGGATCGCCACCGTATAGGCGCCGATGGCGTAGAAGCCGACATGGCCGATGGAAATCTGCCCGGTGAGGCCGACCAGGATATTGAGACCGACGCCGACGATGGCGGTGAGCGCCACCATGGCCAGCACGAACGGCACGTAGCCGTCGGCCTTCGCGGCATAGAGCAGCGCGAGGCCGGTCAGCAGCAGCACGCTGAACGGCATCAGCATGGCGCGGACCGAGAAGCGGGTGAGCATCGTCATCGTCAGACCTTGTTGATCGCGGCACGGCCGAACAGGCCGTTGGGCATCAAGGCCAAGGCCGCGATGACGATCGAGAACACCACGATCTGGGTATAGACCGAGCCGAGATAGGAGGTCACCAGCGCCTCGATCAGGCCGTAGAGCAGGCCAGCGATGACAACGCCCCAGGCCGAGCCCATGCCGCCGAGGATCGCCACGGCAAACGCCTTGATGCCGAACAAGGTGCCCATCTCCGAGGAGACGCTGAACAGCGGCGCGATCAGGATTCCGGCGAGGCCGGCGAGTGCCGTGGACAGCGCAAACGAGATCGCCACCGTGCGGTGCACGTCGATGCCCATCAGCCGGGCGGCGTCCGCGTTCTGCACCACCGCCAGCAGCGTCTTGCCGCGGCGGGTGTGGCGCAGCACCAGATGCAGCGCCAGCGCAATGCCGACGCCGACCAGCGGGATGACAAGCTGCAGCGGATAGACGCCGGCGCCGAAGATCTGCACCGGCGCGCTGGCCAGAACCGAGGGAAAGCCGCGCGGCTCCTTGCCGAAAGTGAACAGCACGGCGTTGTCGAGCACGATGCCGGCGGCCACGGTGGCCATCAGCCAGGCGCTGGAGCCTTTCGAGACGAACGGGCGCACCAGGAAGCGCTCGACGACGAGCCCGAACAGCGCGCAGATCGCCAGCGACGCGACGATCGCCAGCGGCATCGGCCAGCCGTATTTGATGCCGAAGGTGTAGCCGAGCACGGCGCCCAGCATCATCGCCGAGCCCTGCGCGAAGTTCACGGTGTTGGAGACGACATAGGTGATGTGAAAGCCGAGCGCGATCAGCCCGTACATGGAGCCGAGACCGATGCCCGAAATGATGGCGGAAGCGAGCATGGGAGTCCTTGAAACGCCGTGATCGTCATTGCGAGGTCAGGGAAAGTCAATTGGCTTTCCCCTTAGCCCTTGCGACGAAGCAATCCAGTCTTTGCTTGTGGCTTCTGGATTGCCGCGTCGCTTCGCTCCTCGCAATGACGAGCTTGTAGCTGATCTTAACCTTATAGCGGCAACTGCACTTGGCTGTCATTCCGGGGCGGGAGCAGCGTGAGCTGCGAGCGCACCTCAGCCGCTCCAATTGGAGCGGCGGGGAATCTCGGTATGTTCAAAACACGTCGGGATCCCGGGTTCGCGCGGGCTGCGCCCGCACGCCCCGGGATGACCCCTTCGGGTTCAATTCACCAATGGCAAAATCTCGTCGCCCTTGAAGTAGGTGAACAGGTAATCCGACGGCGACAGCGCGTCCTGGTTATACTTCGAGAACGGCTTGTCGTACTTCTTGATCAGCCCGTCATAGCTGCCGATCTCGTAAAACCCTTCGCGGAGCTTCGGGCCTTCGGTGGAACCGGCCTTGGCGATTGCCAGCGCGGTGAGGTGCATGGCGTCGTAGGCGTTGGCGATGCCCACCGCGGGGGTCACGTCGGCGGCGGTCTTGATCTCCGGGAACTTCTTCTTCAGCGCCTCGAACACCGCGACCGACTTCGGCGAGGTGTTGCCGGAGAAGCTGAAGGTCTGGATGAAATGCACCTTCTCGGCCGAGGGACCCGCGAGTTCGGTGAAGCGGCCGCCGGCCGGGCCCCAATGCGACACCACCGGCACCTTCCAGCCCATGCGGTCCAGCGACTTCACCACCTGCGCGGACGGCGCGACGTTGGCGACCAGGAACAGCGCATCGGCGCCGGCATCCTTCAGCCGGGTCAATTGCGGCACCACATCGACGTCGCCGGTCTCGAACTTCTCGATGCCCGCATAAGGCAGCTTCTTGGCTTCCAGCGCGGTCTTCAGGCCGGCCTCGTTGGACTCGCCCCAGGGATTGTTGATCAGGATCATGCCGGGCTTCTTGGCGGCGTATTTCTTCACGGCGTAGTCCACCAGCGCGACATCGACCAGCGCGTCCACCGCGGAGACGCGGAACACGTAGTTCTCAGGCGAACCGTTGCGGGTGATCGCCGTGCCGGCGGCCCACACGCCGATGAACGGCACCTTGGACTGGTTGGCGAACGGCACGATGGCCATCGACACCGGCGTATCGACGCCGCCGAAATACGCCACGACCTTCTCGCGCTGCACCAACTCGCGCGCGGCGATCACGCCCTTGGCGGGATTGCTCTCGTCGTCGCGCACCACGAGTTCGACCTTCTTGCCGAGTACGCCGCCCTTGGCATTGATCTCGTCGATCGCCAGCGACAGGCCGCGCACGATCGCCTCGCCTGATTTCGCGGACTGGCCGGACATGGCGGCGACCACGCCCATCTTCACGGTTTCCTGCGCAGCGGCCGGCAGCGCGAAGGCCAGCGACAGCGACGCCGCACCGGCGGCAAGCAGCAGGCGGCGGGAAAATCTCGGCAATGCTGGTGTCATGACGGAACCCCTTGAAATGAATGAAGCTGCGTATTTCCAAGCAAGCGGTGTGCCACGGCGTATGCGATTGGAAAGCCTGCGAAATCGAAGATAGTCCCGCGCCTATTGCGGTTTTGGCCGCTGGCGTGCCTAATATCCGCACAGCGCCCGCTCAAATCGTATACAATTTATCGACGCAAACGGATACAGTTGTGGCACCCGGCTTGCTTGGCCACAGTCCATCACGTCTCAGGAGATCCCGCCATGCCGTCCTCTGCCGCCGCGCCCCTGCCCGATGAATCCGCCGAAGCCGCTGATATCGTCGAGCGATTCCTGGTCGCCTCGATGGTGCCGGATCCCGAGACCGCGGCCACCTTCATGACGCCGGACGTCGCCATCACCTTCACCGGCGGCCGCCCCTTCAAGCACCCGCGCGAAACCACCGCGTTCAACGCCATGCGCTACAAATGGGTGAAGAAGAAGATGGAGCGCACCGACGTGGCGCGGGGCGATGGCGAGACGGTGGTCTACAATACCGGCACGCTGTACGGCGAATGGCACGACGGCACAAAGTTCGAAGGCAACCGCTACGTCGATCGCTTCGTGGTGCGCGGCGGCAAGATCGTGCAGATGGACGTCTGGAACGACAGCGCGGAACGGATTTTGATGCGACTGGATATCGAGGCGTAGTTCGCCGCCGCCGCACACGCCGTGTCGTCCCCGCGCAGGCGGGGACCCATACGCCGTGCAAGCGTGTGGCGGCATGGCGGAGAGTACCTGCCGTGACCAGGGGACGGAGGCTATGGGTCCCCGCCTTCGCGGGGACGACTCGCCGAGGGGCCCTGCGGACTCTTGAACCTCACTTCCGCTTCTTCGCCTTCGGTGCCGCCTCCAGCGCATACGGCGCCAGGATGTCCTGGATGTCGCGCGGCTTGGCCGGATGGGCGGAGATCAGCGCGCGGTCGGCGACAGCGTCGAGATGGTGGTCCATCAGCGCGGTGGCGCGGGCGGCATCGCCGGAGGCGAGTGCAGTGATGATCTCGCGGTGTTCGCTGACGGCGCATTCCGGCGAGTGCGGCCGGTTGTAAAGCGCGAGGATCAGTCCGCAGCGCGACGCCACCTCGCTGACATAGCGCGCCAGCACCGGATTGCCGGTCATTTCCGCCAGCTTGATATGGAACGCAGTGGCCAAGCGAATCTGCAGCGGCATGTTGCTGCCATGCGCGGCCTGCTCGGCATCGACATGAGCCTTCAGGGCCTTGATCTGCTCACGCGTCAGGCCGCCGACCAATCGTGCGACCACCAGCCGCTCCAGCCCGATCCGGACGTCGAAAATGTCGCGCGCCTCGGTCCAGCTCGGCGTCGCCACCGCGGCGCCGCGGTTGCGGCGCAGCTCGACCAGGCCCTCGGCGGCGAGCTGCGCCAGCGCAGCGCGGACGATGGTGCGGCTGGCGCCGAACTTTTCACCGATGGCGTCTTCCGGCAATTTGGCGCCGGGCTGCAGCGCCTGTTCTATGATGGCGTGCCACAGCGCCTTGTAGATGACGGAGGTGCGGTCGGTGGCTGGGGTCGGAGTGCTCTTGGCCATCGCGTGCTGGTATCACCGGGTTGAGACGCGTGATTGCCACGAAGCCCATGCATTTGCAATTTGGCCCGGCCCCGATGCGGAGCCGGGCGGGCGGACGGCGACGGCGTTACTTGACGTCCTTCAGCAGCACCTTGTTGTCGGCGATCTCCTTGACCAGCAGTCTGTCCATCTCCGCCGGCTCGATGGGAAACGGCTCGACGCCGAGCCGCTTCAGGCTGGCCTGCATCTCCGGCGTGGCGAGCAGCTTGACGCCTGCGGCGTGCATCTTGTCGATGATCGGGCGCGGCGTCTTCGACGGCACGAACACGCCGAACCAGCTGGTGCTGACGCCGGTCTTGTAGCCGACCTCGGCGAGCGATGGCACGTCCGGCAGTTCGGCGGCGCGCTTGTCGCCGGACACCACCAAAGCGCGGACCTGGCCCTCCTTGACCAGCGGCAATGCCGTGGAGATCGGACACATGTAGAAGTCGATGCGGCCGCCGAGAATGTCGGTGATCACTTCGGGGCCGCCGCGATACGGCACATGGGTGGCCTCGAAACCGGCGGCGAGACGGAATTTCTCGGCGCTGATATGCACCGCGCTGCCGACCCCCACCGAGCCGAAATTGATC
>NZ_JAQGJD010000376.1 GCF_028290785.1 Tardiphaga sp.
CGGTCCATCCGATCGGCAGGCCCATCAAGAACTCGAACTGCTCGGGCGTAATTTCGCGGCCCCCAAAGGCCAACACATAGCGCCTGCAGCTTGGCCACTTCTGCATCGATGGCGCCGTGAAGTTCGCCTTCCGCGTCGGGGTGTGCAACGAGCCACCAACGATTTCGGATATGGTCTGCCCCTGCGTCAGCCCCTGATATACGGCGGTAGTACGTTGGGTAGCCAAGTCCATTGAGACACCGAGCCGCGTAGGCGATTGCCTCTTCCTGGACGTTTTCGGCAATGACCCACTCGGGCCGGACGCGATCAATGATGCGCTGCATGTCGGGCCAGAGGTTCTCGGCGACGCGGCGTCCTCGAGAGGCGGTGCTGAAAGGCTGGCACGGGAACCCGCCGCAGATGCCGGCGACAGGACCGAAGGCGTTAAGGGTTCGAATGTCGGTATGGCACGGGATGTCAGGCCAGTGCTTGGCGAGCACGCCGCGGCAGAAGGGATTGATCTCGCAGAAGGCGGCATGCCGCATCCCGGCTCGCTGCATTCCGAGAGCAAAGGCGCCAATTCCGCTGAAAAGGTCGAGGACATTCATGCGACCCCCGCTGGAGGGGTTCCGCGCTCCGCATCCATGACCGTCTCGGCGCCGCGGTGGGCGGTGCGCGCGGCCTGCACTTTAGCCGCTGTGTTTTGATAGTCGCCGCGATTGTACCGCTGAGTCATCGCGATATCGGAATGGGTCGCCATCTTCTGAATGGCCTCTCCAGGGATGCCCGCCTCGAAAGATTCTGTGATGGCGCCCGATCGCGAGTCCATGTTGCGGACGTTTTTGGGGATACGGGCATAGTCGGCGACGATCCGCCACTTGCGGCGAAACTCAGCGGCCGAATACGGCATGCCCGTCGCCTCGCAGCAGATGACCGGGTCGCGTGGGTGGATCTGGCCCGGCTCGATGTGGTTGGTGATCTCGTCCATCACCATCGGCGAAAGCTTGAGGTCAACAGCGACCGGCTTCAGCCGCTTGCTGGTGACGTGGCGGAAGATCAGGTTCTCGTCGATCTCGCGCCACCACATCCCGCGCAGCCACTTCTGGCCGCGCCAGCGGATGATGGATTCTCCGGGTTCGCTCTCCGGCACCCATTCCCCCACGCAATCTTTCTGGCGGAGCATCAGTTCGAACTGAAAAGCCTGCGCCAGGGCGATGGAGTGCCAGCCGATCGCATGCGCCCAGTGGCGGACGCCGTTCGCCTGGTCGGCGGTCAAGCGGACCTCACGCGCCGGGGCCATCGGGAACCGCATCGCTGCTTCGCCCAACGTCGCGCTGAGGCGCCGGCACTCGCCGCAGCTCAGAAGGGCAAAGCCAAACCCGAACAGCGTCCGCAGTTGCGAGATGAAGGCATGGGCCATGGCCACCTTGCCGTCGCCCTGCCAGTCGGTATGCCACTGCGTCAGGGTCCGGCCGGAGATATCGGCCAGCGCGGTCCCGCCGTGGCGCTCATCGACCCGTCGCAGCAGCGCGGCATGGTTCTGCCGGATGGCGTACCGGAGCTTGTGGAACCGGGAGAGCGGGTCGTGCTGGTAGGCGAAGATAAGACCGCTCAGCGTCGGCTGAATCGATGGCTGGAGAGGGGTCTCGATTGACCGCGGCGATTCCTGAGCGTTGCCTGGCCAGACGACGATCTCGCGGCCGGCGATAGTGTCGGTAAATTCAGTCATTTTGCGCCCCAAGGACTAGACACCACCCCTCCAAAGCCCAACAAACGCAGTGGGTAGGGAGGTGTCTATTGATCCTGTTAACCGGTTGTTAATGCTTATTTTTCCGGTAACCGGTCCTTAATGGCGCTGCCGCTACGGTGTGAAGCGCGCTCCGATTTGGGACGCGCCGCCGTCCAGGACGGACAGTAGTTCGCGTACGCATAGCGTCGGAGTTTTCCATGGATATCATGACGGGCGCAGGGCTCCTTGGCGGCATAGCCGTCATCGCGCTGATGGTGTTCATGGGCGGCGATCTGCACATGTTCATCTCCGAGCATGCCATGATCATCATCTTCGGCGGGTCTATCACCGCGACCATGATCCGCTTCCCGCTCGGTGTCATGCTGCACGGCCTGCCGCTCGGCGCCAAGTTCGCCTTCACCATGAGCCGGCTGTCGGCGCGCGATCTCGTCGACGAACTCGCGCGCATCGCCGAGATCGCTCGGAAGCAGGGGCCCGTCGGCCTTGAAAAGGTCGAGACCAACGAGCCGTTCCTGGCCAAGGGCATTCGTTATGTCGCCGACGGCTACGACCTCGAATTCATCCGCGACAATCTTGAGCGCGACCGCGACAACTTCCTGATGCACCTCAATGAAGGCAGCAAGATCTATCGCGCCATCGGCGACTGCGCGCCGGCATTCGGCATGATCGGCACGCTGATCGGCATGGTGCAGATGTTCTCCAACATGTCGGATCCCTCCAAGCTCGGACCGTTCATGGCGACCGCGCTGCTGGCGACGCTGTACGGCGCGCTGGTCGCCAACCTGTTCTGTCTGCCGATCGCCGACAAGCTGCACGGCAAGCTGCTCGACGAAGAGACCAACCGCACGCTGATCATCGACGGCATCCTGATGATCCGCGACTCCAAGAGCCCGACGCTGGTCCGCGAAATGCTGCTGGCCTATCTGCCCGAGAAACATCGCCACGAAGAAGGCGAGCCGGTCCCTGCATAAGCGACCGCTGAAAGCGCTCGGAAAGCACCTCGATGGCGAAGAAAAAACGCGAAGAAGCCCATGGCGGTCACGGCTGGTTCGTGACCTTCGCCGATCTGATGGCACTGATGATGAGCTTCTTCGTTATGCTGGTGTCGTTCTCGACTCAGGACACGCAGAAGCTCAAAGTCGTGGCGGGCTCGATGCGCGAAGCGTTCGGCGTACAGTCGGACGCGCGCTATTCCGGTGTCATTGAGTCCGACGGACTGCCGACGCGCGGCCAGACCAAGAACGTCGGTCACGTCAATCCGGACGAGTCGTCCAACGTCACCAGCCCGGACGAGAACAACTCTGCCGGCCGGCCCAAGGGCGCCAAGCTGAAGATGGACCGCGAATTTGCGCTGGCGTCGGCCTCGTTGCGCCAGGCGCTGCAGGACATGCCGGAAATCGCTGAAGTCTCAAAGAACATCATGTTCGAGGAGACCACCCAGGGTCTCAATCTCGAAATCATCGACCAGAACGGCCGCTCGATGTTTGCCGACGGCTCCAAGGTGCCTTACGAGCGCACCCGGCAACTGCTGCAGAAGCTGGCTCTGCCGTTGAAGGCGACCCCGCTGCGGGTCTCAATCGTAGGGCATACCGCCGCAGGCTTCGTTCCCGCGCGCAGCGAATACGACGCCTTCGATCTGTCGGCGGATCGCGCCAATGTGGTGCGCCAGATCCTGGAGCGCGAGGGCCTGCCACCGGCTCACGTGTTCTCGGTGTCGGGCAAGGCCGACAGCCAGCCGTTGTTTCCCGACGATCCGATGATGGCCGCCAACCGCCGGGTGACCATCACCTTGATGCGCGAAGACCCGCCGCTGCCGCCAAACCTCAAGCCGTAAGCGCGTCAATTCATTTTTTTGACGCTCCACCTGAAAAATGCCGGTTCCGAAAGGGCCGGCATTGTTGCTTGGTGCTATGGTCTCACGGTTGACTGGCTCGTCCCGGCGCGCGATAGGCGGGATCAAAATCACCAACAGGGCGTTCCAGGGACATGGCCTTCAGCGAAACATCGACCGAAGTGCCAGCTGAGGCCCCGATTTCGACTGGGTTTTGGCAGCTGACACTCGGCAGTATCGGGGTGGTGTTCGGCGATATCGGAACCTCGCCGCTCTACGCCTTCCGCGAAGCGGTCGCCGGGGCCTCACACGGCGCCCCGGTCACGCGCATTATCGTGCTCGGCGTCTTGTCGCTGATCCTGTGGGCGCTCTTCATCGTCGTCACAGCGAAATACGTGCTGCTGCTGCTGCGCGCCGATAACAACGGCGAGGGCGGCACGCTGTCGCTGATGGCGCTGGGCCAGCGCGCGCTGGGGCGGCGGAGCTGGCCGTTGCTGGCGCTCGGCGTGGTCG
>NZ_JAQGJD010000039.1 GCF_028290785.1 Tardiphaga sp.
CGCCGCCCCCGGCAGCAGCACCGCCGCCGCGTCCACCTGCGCCTCCGGCCGCCGCACCTGCGGCACGACCGACGCCTCCGGCTGCGCCGGCGCCTACCGCTGCTCCCACCGCACCGACCCCTCCCGCCGTTCGCCAGGAACGTCCGGGTCAGGAACGCCGTGAACCCGGCGAACGCCGCGAGCCCGGTGCGCCTCCCGCCGGCGCACGTCCAGCGCCGTCCGCGGCACCAGCTGCGCCTGCACCGACCCCTGCGCCCGCTCCAGCAGCGCCTGCAGCACGTCAGGCGCCCGCGGCAGCTCCAGCGGTTGCGCCGGCTACCCCGCCAGCAACCCCCGCGACACCTCCAGCCGCGGCTCCGGCTCCGGCTGCAGCCCCTTCGGCCGCACCAACGCCTCCGGCCGCGGGAACGCCTCCTGCGCCCGGCGCACCTGGTGAACGTCGTGGCGGACCCGGCGGCCCAGGTGGGCCACGCGGCCCGGGTGGTCCCGGCGGTCAAGGTGCCGGTGCTCCCGGCGCTGCGCCGAACGCCGTTGCACCCGGCGGCGCGCCGGCTGCGGTTGTGCCCGGTGCAGCTCCGGTCCCCGGTGCCGCTCCCGGCACTCCGGCTGCCCAGTCAGGTGCAGTCCCGGCCGCGCCGGCGGCGCGTGTCGCACCGCCAACCGTTGCTGCTCCGATCCCGCCCGCCCCGCCGCCGGCCGCCGCTTTGGCACCGATCGCGCCGGGCGCCCAGGCTCCGGGTCCGCAGCGCATGGAAGACTTCCGCGGTCAGCGCCGCGAGAGCGATGTCGGCGGTCGCAAGGTGTTCACCGAGCCCGGCCGCATCATCGTGCAGGATCCGGGCGGACAGTCCTTCATCCGCCACAACGAGGTCGATCGCTTCCGCTACGGCGCGCGTGACATCCGCACCCAGCAAGTCGGCGACGAGAGCCGCACCATCGTGGTTCGTCCCGATGGCTCGGAGATCATCAACGTGGTCGGCCGCGACGGCCAGTTGCTGCGACGTGTTCGTCGCGACCGCGGCGGTCGCGAGATCATCATCATCGACAACTCGTTCCGCGGTCCGCGCGGCGCCGGTGGTTTCTACGTCGACCTGCCGCCTCCCGTGATCCGGATTCCGCAGAACCGCTACATTGTCGACTACGATCAGGCGTCGCCGGAGCTGGTCTACGACACGCTGCTGGCGCCGCCGGTGGATCGCATCGAGCGCCGCTACTCGCTGGATGAAATCCGCTACAGCCAGACGGTGCGCCAGCGCATGCCGTCGATCGATCTCGATACCATCAACTTCGATCTCGGCTCGTGGGAGATTCCCCCGGACCAGGCCTCGAAGCTGCAGGTAATCGCGGATGGCCTCAACAAGGCGATCTCGCGCAATCCGAAGCTGGTGTTCCTGATCGAAGGCCACACCGACGCGGTCGGCGCGGACATCGACAACCTGTCGCTGTCGGATCGCCGCGCCGAATCGGCGGCGCAGTTGCTGACGCAGCAGTTCCAGGTGCCGGCAGAGAATCTGACGTCGCAGGGCTATGGCGAGCAGTACCTGAAGATTCCGACCCAGGAGGCGGAGCGGCAGAATCGCCGCGTCACCATCCGCAACATCACGCCGCTGTTGAACGGCGGCACCGCGTCGCTGCCGCCACCGCCCCCGGGCACAATTCCGCCACGGAGGTAACTATTTGACGTGACGGCGATTTCGGACCTTGCCTTGGTTTAGCCGCAAGATCCGGAATCGCCGTGCGGAAATAGAAGGTAGCGGCACCGAAAAACGCAAAATGGCCGGGAGCAATCCTGGCCATTTTTTTGTCGTCATTGCGAGGAGCCCTTGCGACGAAGCAATCCAGTTCTTCCTTTTGGCTTCTGGATTGCCGCGTCGCTTCGCTCCTCGCAATGACGACGGAGAGTTCGGTGCTCTTCCTAACGGTTACTTGCCAACCCCAACGCGTCCGCGATCACGCGAAACACTTCGGTGTTATCCATCGACCCCTGCACGCGGTCGCTGCCGGGACCGGTTGCGGTGAGGATGACGTCCTCGCCGGAATGCACGCTGGCGTTCATCATCGCCGGCAGGTTGCCGAGCCGCAGCACCGCGCCGGGCACGTCCTTGTATTTCGCGTTGGCCTTGAAGGTGCCGGGCGCCTCGTCCTTCTCGGTCGGCTCATTCGGGTTGTCGAGCTTCGGCCGCAGCGTCTCGTAGTGGTCGGGAATGCTCGCGGAGAAGATCGCGAGGCGACGGCTGACATCGACGCGGGAAGGATAACCGCCGGCGTCCGGCGCCGGATAGTTCGGGAAGCCGGCCTTTTCGTAGACGCCGACCCGTTCGCGCAGCGGCGTATTCGGCAGCGTCGTCATGTCGTCGTTGACGGTGCCGACCAGGCTGTTGGGATGGTTGTGATCGGCGACCACCAGGATCAGGGTGTCCTCGCCGCGCGCTTTGGCCCAGTCCTTCGCGAGCTTCACGGCGTTGTCGAGCATGATGGTGTCGTACACCGCGCGTTCCATGTCGAGCGCATGGGCGTATTTGTCGATCAGCCCGGATTCCACCATCAGGAAAAAGCCGTTGTTGTTGCGCGACAGGATGTCCAGCGCGCCTTGCACCTGTTCGGTGAGGTCCGGCTGCTCCGGATATTTCTTGACGCCGCCGCCCTTGAGAAATTTACGGTCGAGCACGCCGTCCATATTGCCCGGCGCGAACAGGCCGAGCAGTTTTTTGGTGTCGGGCCTTGCCGCGAGGAGGTTGAGTTCGCTTGCCGTCGTCGCATAGGGGTAGCCGGCATCGCGGAATTTCGCGATGTAGTCGGCGTCATCCTTGCGCTTCGACAGGGCGTCGGCCTGCGGCAGGAAATTCGCCGCGCCGCCGCCCATCAGCACGTCCGGCTTCGCCGCGAATAACTGCTCGACGATCTGGTCGTAGGCGGCGCGGCGCCGCGTATGCGCCACCATCGCGGCCGGCGTGGCGTCCTCGATCTCGGTATTGGTGACGATGCCGATCGCCATGTTGCGCTGTCGCCGGATCACGCTGGTGATGGTCTCGACCCGCGGGTCGTCGAACGGGTTGGCGGTGCGGTCCGCATAGACGCCCATCGCATTGACCGCGGTCTTGTGCCCGGTGGCATAGGCGCTCGCGGCATTCGCCGAATCCGTGATGATCGAATCCGACCCAGCGGTGGCGACAAAGGCCATATGCGGCATGTCGTCGATCGCCAGCCTGCCGAGGCTCTTGCCCTCGCGAATACCCTTCGACAGCAGCCGCGCGCCGACGCGGTGCGCCGGCGACAGGCCGTCGCCGATGAACAGGATGACGTTCTTCGCCCGGCGCGCCCCGGTGTCGTAGACGTTCCAGTCGATGCTGCGGCTTTGCGTGCCGTCGCTGACCTCGATTTTATAATTGCCGGGCTTGCCCAACGCGACATCGCGCAGCAGCAGCGCGGATTGCTCCTTGCCGTCCTCGCGCGCGACGTAGGTCGCGGATTTGCCGAAGGTAGCGGCGACGTCAGCGCCGTTGATCCTGACCTTGATGGTGTCGGGCTCGACCAGGCCGGGAAACTCGACCTTGAAGTCGAAGGTCGCGCCAGCGAGGATTTCAGCGCGGTCGATGGGATAGATGGTTTGCGCGGCGAGCGGCGAAGCGCTCGACAGCAGGGCGGCAAACGCCGCGGCGGCAACGGGATACTTCATGATGGAGGCCTCGATGCCCGTTCCGGGCGGTGGCGTTCCATTACGACGGCGGGATGACGAGTCGATGACAGGCCGCCTCAGGCCCCCCTGCCGTCATTGCGAGGAGCCCTTGTGACGAAGCAATCCAGTTCTTGCCGAGCTTGTGGCTTACTGGATTGCCGCGTCGCTTCGCTCCTCGCAATGACGGACGATAGTTCGTCGAAGCACTCGCTAACGCTCGCTGGGCCGGGACGACAGATTGTCGGTAGTCCGTAGGGTGGGTTAGGCGCTCTTGCGCCGTAACCCACCAAAGTCGCTGCGACTAACGATGGGCGGTGGGTTACGCGCTTCGCGCTAACCCACCCTACGCCCTGCGTGTTCAGCTCTTGTCGTTATTCAGCTTGGGAATATTCGACCCTTCGCCCGCGCTCAGCAGGCCCGACTTCGCATACAGGTCCAGCTTGGCGCGGGTGTCGGTGATGTCCAGGTTGCGCATGGTGAGCTGGCCGATGCGGTCGGCCGGCGTAAACGGCGCGTCCTCGACCTTTTCCATGCTCAGCCGCTCCGGCTTGTAGGTGAGGTTCGGGCTCTCGGTGTTGAGCAGCGAGTAGTCGTTACCGCGGCGCAGTTCGAGGGTGACTTCGCCGGTGATGGCGCGGGCCACCCAGCGCTGCGCGGTCTCGCGCAGCATCAGGGCCTGCGAGTCGAACCAGCGGCCCTGGTACAAAAGCCGGCCGAGCTTCATGCCGCTCATGCGGTATTGCTCGATGGTGTCTTCGTTGTGGATGCCGGTGACGAGGCGCTCATAGGCGATGTGCAGCAGCGCCATGCCGGGCGCCTCGTAGATGCCGCGGCTCTTCGCCTCGATGATGCGGTTCTCGATCTGGTCGCTCATGCCGAGGCCATGACGGCCGCCGATGGCGTTGGCCTCGAGGAATAGCGCGACAGGATCAGTGAAGGTCTGGCCGTTCAGCGCCACGGGCTGGCCGTCGACGAACCGCACCGTGACCCGTTCGGCCTTGACGACGCAGTCGTCGCGCCAGAACGGCACGCCCATGATCGGGTTGACGATGTGGATGCCGGAGTTGAGGTCCTCGAGATCCTTGGCCTCGTGGGTCGCGCCGAGCAAATTGCTGTCGGTGGAATAGGCCTTCTCGGCGGACATCTTGTAGGCGAAGCCGTGCGCGGTCATGAACGCCGACATCTCAGATCGGCCGCCCAGCTCGTGGATGAATTGATCGTCGAGCCAGGGCTTGTAGATCTTCAATTCCGGATTGGTCAGCAGCCCGTAGCGGTAGAACCGCTCGATATCGTTGCCCTTGTAGGTCGAGCCGTCGCCCCAGATGTTGACGCCGTCTTCCTTCATGGCCGAGACCAGCATGGTGCCGGTCACCGCGCGCCCCAGCGGCGTGGTGTTGAAGTAGGCGATGCCGCCGGTCGAGACGTGGAAGGCGCCGGCCTGAATGGCGGCGATGCCCTCGTGGACCAGTTGCGCGCGGCAATCCACCAGGCGGGCCTTCTCGGCGCCGAACTCCATGGCCTTGCGCGGAATCTCGTCGTAGTCGGCCTCGTCGGGCTGGCCGAGGTTGGCGGTATAGGCGAAGACGCGGGCGCCCTTCTGCTTCATCCACAGCAGCGCGGCTGAGGTGTCGAGCCCGCCGGAGAAAGCGATACCGACGTTTTGCCCTTTGGGCAGGCTCTTCAGAATCGTCGTCATCAAACGTCCAATCGGGCAGTTTCGGGTGTAGCTGGTGCCGGGCCGACATCGCGACCGCGCCATTTCTGCCGCCAGCGATAGCCCGGCCAGGCGAAGCGCGTCAACGCGGCATCGACCTCCGCGTCGCTCTTGCGTGTCGCCGGCCAGCGATAGATCCAGCCGTGCACCAGCCAGATCACCAGGAAGCTCACCAGCCCGGCAATCGCCACGTCGGTGAAGAAGTGGCCGCCGAACGCCATCCGCAGCCCGCTGGTCAGCGCGCCGAACACGAAGGCGCCGGCATAGGCCAGCGGCCGCCACGCCGGCGGTGTCAGCGCGGCCGGGGCGAAGGTCCAGAACGCCGTGGCGCCCTCGCCGGAGAAGAACGAGCAGTTGCGGCCGCATTGGCCTGATGGGTCCCACCACGGCTTGAACTGCCAGGGGCCGCTGAACTCCGTCACCGTCACCGGCCGCGGCCGGCCCCAGTGGCTCTTGAAGGTGAGATTGGTGAGGATGCCGGCGGCCAGGGTGATGGTGATCAGCAGGAAGGCGATGGTGTTGCCGGAGATCAGCAGCGGACGATTGGGCCAGATCAGCTTGATGATGAGGGCTATGATCGAGGGCAGCACGAACGCCCAGCAGATCCACATCGCCGCATCGCGCGCGAACATCGCCAGCGCACCCTCCTTGATCGGGAAGGTCTTCGATGCGGCGTCGTAGAACAAGGCGGCGAGCTTGAGGTCGAGTTCGGGATACAGCCCGAAGGTCACTCCGACGACAGCGAAAAGCGCGAGCGCGATATAGAGTCCGGTCCGGTTCATGGCGCGCGGTTTAGCCGAGCCGGGCGGCGATGAAAAGGTGAAGCTGGTGCGGCGTTTTCTTACCCTCCCTGGAGGGGGAGGGTCGGCGCGCCGTCCGCGAAGCGGATGCGCGACGGGGTGGGGTGAAGGTCTCGCCGGTGGAGCTCGGCGCTCACCCCACCCCGGCAACCATCGCGCTGCGCGCGCTGATTACCGACCCTCCCCCTCCAGGGGAGGGTAAGAAACAGCGCGCGGCTCTTTCCATCTTCCCGCATTGCGCCCGGCGATCAGCCAGTAGATCAGCCCGCCGACGATGCCGGCGCCGGTCATGACTTCGAGGTGGCGGCGGACGATGCCGTCGAAGCGCATGGTGTCGGTATCGAACGGCACCAGGCCGAGATAGCAGGCGAGGCCGACCGCCGCGCCGCCGATCGCGTAGGCCAGCACGCTGCGGACATTGAGGGCCTCGGTGATGGCCACGACGACGATCGCCGGCAACAGCGCAAAACCGCTGAAGAAGATGAAGCCGAAGCCGAGCAGGACGTTGATGGTGTTGGGATCGATCGTGCCGGTGTCGAGCGCGCTCAGTTCCGGGAACAGGATCGCGAGCACCACGATCGCGCCTGACACGAAACAGGCCAGGCAGAAGGCGAAGAAGATGACGAACAGCCGGCCGATCAGGGACATCGAGAAACTCGGTCGTTAAGCGGTACGAACAACCTCTCAGCCGTCATTGCGAGGAGCGAAGCGACGCGGCAATCCAGAAAACCGCATACGCCGAAAGAACTGGATTGCTTCGTCGCAAGGGCTCCTCGCAATGACGGCTGAGGGTGCAACGAACGCATCAATCCGTCATCGCCATCGCGCGCAGCGCCTGGCGCTCCCTTGCGGAGAGTTTTTCGGTTTCCGACTTCAACTGGCCGCAGGCGGCGAGAATGTCGCGGCCGCGCGGGGTGCGCACCGGGGAGGAATAGCCGGCGTTGAAGACATACTCGGAGAACTTTTCGATCTGGTCCCAGTCGGAACATTCGTAGCGCGTGCCGGGCCACGGGTTGAACGGGATCAGGTTGATCTTGGCATGGATGCCCTTCAGCATCTTCACCAGCAGTTTGGCATCCTCCAGCGAATCGTTGACGCCGCGCAGCATGACGTATTCGAACGTGATGCGCCGCGCGTTGGAGGCGCCGGGATAGTCGCGGCAGGCCTGCAGAAGTTCGGCCAGCGGATATTTCTTGTTGATCGGCACCAGCTCGTTGCGCAGCTCGTCGCGCACCGCATGCAGCGAGATCGCCAGCATCACGCCGATCTCCTCGCCGGTGCGCTTGATGTTCGGCACCACGCCGGAGGTCGAGAGCGTGATGCGGCGGCGCGAGATGCCGATGCCTTCATTGTCGGAGACGATCAAGAGCGCGTCGCGCACCGCGTCGAAATTATACAGCGGCTCGCCCATGCCCATCATCACCACATTGGTGACGAGGCGGTTGCCGTTCGGAGTCTCGCGGTCGGCCCAATCGTTCAGGCGGTCGCGGGCGACCATGATCTGGCCGACGATCTCGCCGGGGGTGAGATTGCGCACCAGCCGCTGGGTACCGGTATGGCAGAACGAGCAGGTCAGGGTGCAGCCGACCTGGCTGGAGACGCACAAAGTGCCGCGGTCAGTCTCGGGGATGTAGACGCACTCGACCTCGTGGGCCTTTTCGCCGGCCGTGCCGCTCGGCAGCCGCAGCAGCCATTTCCGGGTGCCGTCGTTGGAGATCTGCTCGGCCACCACTTCCGGCCGCGCGACCGTAAAATGCTTTTCCAGCTCGGTGCGCATGTCCTTGGAGATACTGGACATTTCGGAGAATTCGCGGGCGCCCCGGACATACATCCAGTGCCATAGCTGCTGGCTGCGCATCTTGCGCTGCGCCGCGGCGACGCCGATCGAGCCGAGCTGCTCGGCCAGTTCGGCGCGCGACAGGCCGATCAGCGACGGCTTGGCGAGCGGGACGTAGGTCTCCAGCGCGACCTTCTCCAGCGGCGCGCCTGCCGGGGGCAGGGCGTGCGTGGAGGTGTCGATGGAACCGGCCTCGGCTGCAACAGGGGTCATGGCGTCGATCTATGATGTCGCGGAAATGTCAGCCTCAAATAGGCTTTTCGGCGCCCCCTGCAAAGGCGCTAAATGCGGCAATATTAACGGCGGCAAGGATTTAGCGCGGATTCGTTCCCCGGACGCGGTGCAGCGCGCCGCCGCTTGGCGGCGTGGTGCGCCGCAGAGCCGGCAACTGTAGTTTTCCGATCAGGGACAGAACGGTTTTTGATCTCGGATGACTGCGTTGAGGGTGATGAGCAGCTTTCTGGCGATGGCGATGAAGGCGACTTTGGCGGGCTTTCCGGCGGCGCGC
>NZ_JAQGJD010000073.1 GCF_028290785.1 Tardiphaga sp.
TGATCAGCCGCCGAGCTGACCCTTGGTGGATGGCACTTCGCCGGCGTTGCGCGGATCGATCGCGACAGCCGTGCGCAGCGCCCGCGCCAGACCCTTGAAGCAGGATTCGGCGATATGATGGCTGTTCTCGCCATATAGGGTCTCGACATGCAAAGTCACGCCCGCATTGCCGGCAAAGGCGTTGAACCATTCGCGCACCAGCTCGGTGTCGAATTCGCCGATTTTTGCGGTCGGAAAGGCTGACTTGAACACCAGCACCGGGCGGCCGGAAATGTCGATCACCACCCGGGTCAGGGTCTCGTCCATCGGCATGTGGACCGAGGCATAGCGGGTGATGCCGGCCATGTCGCCGAGCGCCTGCTTGACCGCCTGGCCGAGCGCGATGCCGACGTCCTCGGTGGTGTGGTGGAAATCGACGTGCAGGTCGCCGACCGCCTGCACGGATATGTCGATTCGGGAATGGCGGGCGAGCAGATCGAGCATATGGTCGAAGAAGCCGATGCCGGTGACCGAGTTGGACAGGCCGGTGCCATCGAGGTTCACGGAGACCTCGATGTCGGTTTCCTTGGTCTTGCGCTTGATCGTCGCCGTCCGCATCAAAATAGCTTTCCGGGTGCCTGAAAACGCGCCCTTTTAACAGGCTCATGACGGCTTCGCTACGGCGCCGGGCCGGTTTCGGCGGCTATGGTGAGCGAAATCGGCGCCTCGAACACTGTCGCTCCCTCCCCCCTTGCGGGGGAGGGTCGGGGTGGGGGGTAGCCACAGGCGACGGGGTTTGTGGCGCCCCCACCCGACCGCGCTTCGCGCGGCCACCCTCCCCACAAGGGGGAGGGAGGAAAAGTGCCGCATTTGCAACGTGAGAGGCCAGTGCCTAGATCAGGCGCTCAAGAGGGTTTCCATGAACGCATCCTATTCGGCTTCCCATGACGGACCGTCCGCGGTCTGGCACGGCACCACCATCCTGACCGTCCGCAAGGGCGGCCGCGTCGTCATCGGCGGCGACGGCCAGGTCTCGATCGGCCAGACCGTGATCAAGTCCAACGCCAAAAAGGTCCGCAGGCTGGGCAAAGGCGACGTGATCGGCGGCTTTGCCGGCGCCACCGCCGATGCCTTTACGCTGTTCGAGCGGCTGGAAGCCAAGCTGGAGCAGTATCCGGGGCAGCTCACCCGGGCCGCCGTGGAACTGGCCAAGGACTGGCGTACCGACCGCTATCTGCGCCGGCTGGAAGCCATGATGATCGTCGCCGACAAGGACGTCTCGCTGGTGCTGACCGGCACCGGCGACGTGCTGGAGCCGGAAGCCGGCGTGATGGCAATCGGCTCCGGCGGCAACTACGCGCTGGCCGCGGCAAGGGCGCTGGTGGACACCGATAAGGACGCCGAGGCCATCGTGCGCAAGGCGCTGGATATCGCGGCGGATATCTGTGTGTACACGAACCGCAATGTGACGATCGAAGCGCTGGGAGAGTGAGCTGCCTTCCCTCTCCCCTTGTGGGAGAGGGTGGCTGCGCGCAGCGCAGACGGGTGAGGGGTAGCCACAAACTCCGAGCCCAGTAACCCCTCATCCGCCTCCGCTTCGGAGGCACCTTCTCCCACAAGGGGAGAAGGGAAGAGAAGATAAGAGAAGATAAGAGATCCATGACCGACTTTTCTCCCCGTGAAATCGTCAGCGAACTCGACCGCTACATCGTCGGCCAGCACGACGCCAAGCGCGCCGTCTCGATCGCGCTGCGCAATCGCTGGCGGCGGCTGCAGCTCACCGGCAGCTTGCGCGACGAGGTGCTGCCAAAGAACATTCTGATGATCGGCCCCACCGGCGTCGGCAAGACCGAGATCGCGCGGCGGCTGGCCAAGCTCGCCAGCGCGCCGTTCATCAAGGTCGAGGCGACCAAGTTCACCGAGGTCGGCTATGTCGGCCGCGACGTCGAGCAGATCATCCGCGACCTCGTCGAGGTCGGGATTTCGCAGGTGCGCGAACGCAAGCGCAAGGACGTCCAGGCGCGGGCGCAGCAGGCCGCCGAAGAGCGCGTGCTCGACGCGCTGGTCGGCCCCGGCTCCGGTCCGGCGACGCGCGAATCGTTTCGCAAGAAATTGCGCGCCGGCGAGATGAACGACAAGGAAATCGAGATCGAGACCCAGTCCTCCGGCGGGCCGTCGATGTTCGAGATTCCCGGCATGCCCGGCGCGCAGATGGGCGCGATCAACATCGGCGATATCTTTGGCAAGATGGGGCAGCGCACCAAGACGCGGCGGCTCACCGTCGAGGCGTCGCACGAGCTGCTGGTCAACGAAGAGTCCGACAAGCTGCTGGACAGCGATCAACTGACGCAGGAAGCGATCAGTGTGGTCGAGAACAGCGGCATCGTGTTTCTCGATGAGATCGACAAGATCTGCGTGCGCGACGGCCGCAGCGGCGGCGACGTGTCGCGCGAGGGCGTGCAGCGCGACCTGCTGCCGCTGATCGAGGGCACGACGGTGTCGACCAAGCACGGGCCTGTGAAGACCGACCACATTCTCTTCATCGCATCCGGCGCGTTTCACATTGCCAAACCGTCTGACTTGTTGCCGGAATTACAGGGCCGCCTGCCGATTCGCGTCGAACTCGACGCGCTGAC
>NZ_JAQGJD010000166.1 GCF_028290785.1 Tardiphaga sp.
CCACGGTGAACCTCAAGGCCTGCATCCAGAATGCCTCCGAGCGCATCATGTTCATCAACACCGGATTCCTGGACCGCACCGGCGACGAAATTCATACGTCGATGGAAGCAGGCCCGATGATCCGCAAGAACGACATGAAGGCGACGCCGTGGCTCAAGGCCTATGAGGAATGGAACGTGGACGTCGGCCTGGTCGATGGCCTGCCCGGCCACGCCCAGATCGGCAAGGGCATGTGGGCGGCGCCCGACAAGATGGCGGACATGATGGTGCAGAAGATCGCCCATGTGAACGCCGGCGCCACCACGGCGTGGGTGCCTTCGCCCACCGCCGCGACGCTGCATGCGTTGCATTACCACCAGGTCGATGTCGCCGCCCGCCAGAAGGAACTCGCCAAAGGCGGCCCGCGCGCCAAACTGTCGGATATTTTGACGATCCCGGTGTCGCAGTCGAACTGGGCACCGGACGACGTCAAGCAGGAGATCGACAACAACTGCCAGGGCATTCTGGGTTACGTGGTGCGCTGGATCGACCAGGGCGTCGGCTGCTCCAAGGTGCCGGACATCCACGGCGTCGGCCTGATGGAAGACCGCGCCACGCTGCGCATTTCGGCGCAGCATCTGGCCAACTGGCTGCATCAGGGCGTCATCACCGAGGCGCAGGTGATGGAATCGCTGAAGCGGATGGCCGTGGTGGTGGACAAGCAGAACGAGGGTGACGCGATCTATCAGCCGATGGCACCGGGCTTCGACGGCGTCGCGTTCAAAGCCGCTTGCGACCTCATCTTCAAGGGCCGCGAGCAGCCGAACGGTTATACGGAGTTCATTCTTACGGCGCGGCGCCGCGAGGCAAAGGCGCAAGCGTAAGCGTAAGAACTACCGGATACGCGCACTCCGCGACCGTCATCCTGAGGTGCTCGCCCGCAGGGCGAGCCTCGAAGGTCGCGGACGCTGGCGATGGCGCCTGCAGCCATCCTTCGAGGCCGTCGCAAGTGCGACGGCGCCTCAGGATGACGATGGTGTGCGATCGATAGCAAAAAAGCCCCGGTGGACCGCCGGGGCTTTTCGCATTCCATGCCGCGTCAGATGACGGCGATGGTTCGCAATAGCGAAATCACGCCGAGGATGATGACGATTACCCGGCAGATCTGCTTGGCGCGGCCGTCGATCGGCAGCAGGTTGATCAGGTACAGAACGAGAATGACGACAAGGAATGTGATCAGAGCGCTGACGAGTAGTGACATAATGTCCCCCGGTTGATGTCGGTTGCACGCGAGAAGTTGCGTCCCTCACATCGGCAACGTCCTGGAAACCGTTGGGTTCCCTGCGGGGAACATATCACTCCTGGGCCACCACCGGCAGCCGTTCATACTTGGCGCGAACGGACGGCGCTGCCGGCGTCATGTTGAGTGACGCGCCGCGCTTGTCGGCAGGGCGGCTGGTCACCATCAGGCCATCTGCACCGGCGACGATGTCACCCTTGCGCAGCGTAGTGTCCTGCTCGATCTTGATCGGCGCCAGGCCGATCTGATCCTTGCCATTGCACGTGCATCCCGGCACCAGTTCGGTGCGATACTTGAAGGCATTGGGCAAGTCAGAATACGCCTTGCCGGTCTCGGTCGCGGCCTCATCGATGCTGCTGCCGTAGACCACCTTGGTGTCGCTTGCCGGGCAGAAGTTGTTGCAAGACGCCGCACGGCTCTGGCTGTCGCTCGCGGAAATCGGGAAATAGCGGCCATCGCAGGTGCGCACGCAAAATGCCTGACGCCCGCCGCTGCTGGCGCGCGGACGCGGCTCGGTTGGCACGCCGGGGACGCCCTCCGCCCCGGAAGGCACGGAGATCGCCGGAGCGCGGGACGGGGCCGTCATCCCGCCGAACAACGCGGAGAAGAAATCCTGAGCGTGCGCGGCCGGTGCAGCGCCAACCAGCGCTGTCACCGCGAGGGAGCTGAACGCCAGGCGCCTGATCGATAAGCTCATATTGGCCTCCGCGTTATCGAATTCAGTACAGCGACGCGGCCGAAAGGTTCATCGCCTGGCGGCCCGTCGGCGAGCTAGCCGACGCCGGGCGAACCGAAATCGACGTCATGCTGGACGGCACGTCGCGGCTGGCCTCGAAACGCGGCGCGGCACCGGACTTCGGCAACACGACCACCTTGGTGCCGACACTCACCCGGCTGAACAGGTCGGCGACGTCCTCGTTGGTCAGGCGAATGCAGCCCGACGACACGAACTTGCCGATGGTCGAGGGATCGTTGGTGCCGTGAATGCGGTATACGCTGGAGCCGAGATACATGGCGCGGGCGCCGAGCGGGTTGCCGGGGCCGCCAGCCATGAAGCGCGGCAGGTAGGGCTGGCGCGCGATCATCTCGGCCGGCGGATGCCAATCCGGCCATTCCGCCTTGCGCGTCACTGTCTGGGTGCCCGCCCATGTGAAGCCCTCGCGGCCTACGCCTACGCCGTAGCGGATGGCCCGGCCGTTGCCGAGCACGTAATAGAGCTGGGTGTTCGCGGTATCGATCACCACGGTGCCGGCCGCCTCGCGGCTGCTAAAGGCCACTTCGGTGCGGCGGAAGCGCTCGGGCGTGACGTAGGCGGCGCCGTCGTCATCGGCCTGCGGCGCGACCATTACGTCGTCGGCGGGAAAGCCGTTGGAATGTGCGGAGGCGTAGCTCATGACCTGCGCCGAGGCGCCGGTCGCGAGCGCCGGCGCCATCGCGAGGGCCACTACAAAAACCAGTGCGTGGGCGCGCAGCGTGCGATTTCCGGAATGTGACATGGTCGGCCCCGTGGGTGATGCGTCGTGATCGTGATGATGACTGCGCAAACAACAACGTCGGGGGCGGTCGGTTCCAACCATCGCAGCGTGTCAACCACCCCGCCCCTCACAATTTCGCGATGGAACCTTGATGGCGGCACTGGGTTATGTGGCCGCAATCGAACGAATGGCGGCACCCTGTGAATACTGATGAGTAAAGCCCGCGCCATTCCCGAAACGAAAACCGGCACGCCATTGCCTGACCGCAACGCCGAACAGCCGCCGGTGATCCGGCGCGCCGAGGTAGTGGCCTTTGCGCTGATATCGTTGCTGGTGATCGCCGTGGTGGCGGTGCTCTATGTCGCCAGGGCGTTCTTCCTTCCCATCGTCACGGCCTTCATCGTCGGCACCATGCTGTCGCCGGCCGCAACCTTTCTCGAAAAGCGTCGCATTCCACGCTCGGTGTCGGCGGTTCTGATCGTGACCGGCGCCGCCGGTGGTCTGGCCTTCATCGTCGGGCTGATCTCATCGCCCTTGATGGAGTGGAGCACGCGGCTGCCTGAACTGGGGTCGCGGCTCAAGGAGAAGCTGCATGTGTTCGATCGGCCGCTCGCCCTGTGGCATCAGGTGCAGGGCATGTTCGGCGGCTCGGACCCCCTGGCCAGCACGAAATTCGAGCTGCCCAAGATCGACTGGGTGCAGCCCACCGTGGAATTCCTGTCGCCGACCTTCACCGAATTCCTGCTGTTCTTCGCCATCCTGGTGCTGTTCATCGCCAGCTGGAAGGACCTGCGTCGCGCGCTGGTGATGAATTTTGCCGACCACGAATGGCGGCTGCGCACGCTGCGCATCCTCAATGCCATCGAGACCAGCCTCGGCGGCTATCTGATGACAGTGACCATGATCAATTTCGGCGTCGGCATCGCCACCGGGCTGATCTGCGCCTTCACCGGCATGCCCAATCCCGCCGGCCTGGGCGCATTGGCGGCGACCCTGAACTTCTTTCCCATCATTGGCCCGGTGGTGATGTTCGTCATCCTCGTCGGTGTCGGGATCATCACCTCGTCCACCCTCGGGGCGGGTCTGCTCGCGCCGATGGCCTTCGTCGTGCTGATCTTCGTCGAAGGACACTTCGTGACGCCGGTAATCATCGGTCGAAGGCTGCAGCTCAACGCCCTGGCGGTGTTTCTGGCGCTGGCGTTCTGGACCTGGCTGTGGGGGCCGATGGGCGGCTTCCTGGCGTCGCCGATCCTGATCGTCGGGCTGATCCTCAAGGAGCATTTGATGCCGGACGATGAGCCGCAACTGCCGTCGGACTAAACCAGTTTGCCTGTGGAACTTAGCGCCGGACGGGGCGTTTCTGCCCCATCTATTCCAGACCGAAGGGGCTTTGAAATGTCCAGCAGCGACGCCGAAGACAAGATCAAAGACCTACTGGACAAGGCCACCTACAAACGCCTCGAAAAGGATTTATCAGCCGTGAAAAATGACATCTCCGCCCTTACCGACCAGATCAGCGATGCGCTTAATGCCTTCACCGGCGAGGCCGGCAAGCAAGCACGCCGCGGCATCAAGCAGGCCCGCGGCAGCGCCGATTCCCTGATGTCCGACATGTCGGAGCGCGGCAGCGCGGCCTACGACGCCGCCTGGGACAGCGCCTCTTCAATGGAGGAATCCATGGAAGACGCTATCCAGCAGCGACCGCTGGCCGCGGTCGGACTGGCGCTCGGGCTGGGCATCCTGATCGGCGCGGCGTGGCGCCGCTGATCGCCGTGACAGACGTATTGCTTTGATGCGACCGACGGCGCCATAAGGCGCCGTCAGTTTGTTTGGGCAGACGATTTAATATCCGGGGGCTTTGATGTTGCAGCGCGTGATCGACGATTTGAAGAACAGTACCGGCGCCACGGTCCGGATGACGTCGCTGGCGGCTTTGGTCGGCTTTGCGCTGTTCGTGACGCTGTGCTTCCTGTGCGCCGCGGCCTTCATCGCGGTGATGCAACGCTATGGCCTGGTCGAGGCCTGTCTGACGGTGGCCGGCATTTTCCTGGCGGTCTCGCTGATCGCCGCCACGGTCTATACCACCAAGAAGCGCCAGGCCCGGGAACGCGCCATCGCCGCCGCGCGGCAGGCCGCGAGGGCGGCTGCGAGCGCGCCGATGATCGACCCGATGCTGCTGGCGGCCGCGCTGCCGATCATTCGTGCGGTGGGTTTGAAGAAGCTGGTGCCACTGCTGGCAATTGCCGGCGTGGCGCTCGGCTATCTGGCGAGCCGCAACGGCGCGGCGGCAGATCCGGACGAAGACGAAGCGGAAGCGCCTGCCGACGAGGAGTAGGGCAGGCGGAGTTCGCTCAGGTGACGCAGCGGCCTGGCTGCAAGAGCTTGGCGACCTCGGTTAACATGCTGACGGGCGGCTCGCACGCAACGGTGGATTTCCGCGATGCCAGCGCGGGCTGGCCAGGGGTCGTAACGCTCTTAAATGCCTCGACCTTTACGGTGGCCACCGGCGTTCGCATCAGCACCGAGGTGTCGGACAGGCCTTGGACGCGAAACAGCAGCGTCCGGCCGGTGGGGCTCGGACTCCCGACCACCGCAGATCGGTCGGCCTTCCCGACGCGGTTCACGACACTGACATCGGACAGGCTTTCTTGCTGAACAGTGCCTTGCTGAACAGTGCGTAGATCATTGCCGGAGGCAAACTGGATAGCGCCGAGCGTCACTGCAGCAACCGCTCCGCCGATAACCACTCGGGAGATTTGAGACATCGTCCGCCTCGCTTGCCGTGCACCGGCCCATGGACTTCGGAACTGCAACGCTGGCCGGGCGATATGGGTTCGCGACTGCCCATCACATAACCGTGTGTAAAATCGTTGCAGCGTCCGGGAACGCTTTTTGGCGGCATGCGTCTTTCCGACAGCCGGTTGTCCCCCTGCCCCAATCGACCGGCGACGCGGGGCGCGGCTGTGGTGATGCCAGCTGCGTCCCGCATTTTTGCTGATGTCGCCAGGCTATTTCGGCCCGCGTTTCAGCCCGCACACTCTTTCCCAACTTGGCGACCTCCCGCTCCACTCCGCGCGGCCTATCGGGCCATTTGTCCGGTCCCCGGTTGAGCTTACGGCTTGCAACGAGGCGTGGCGGATGCTGGAATGGAACATCGGTGCGTGTGCCTGCCCATAGCCGGCCCCGGATCACCGCAATCCTGGATCGCCGGTGCCCGGGATCGATGGCCCACAGGTCTCGCTTGCGAGGGAGTTGACGATGAGCGAGCCCGGAAAGCGGCATTTCCAGATCGCGATGGATGCCATCGACGAGCTCGAGAACACCACATCGGCCGGAGAAGCCGTCGATACCGTGGGCCGCGCGGTCGCCCATTTCGGGCTCGAGCACTTCTGCTGCCTGATGCCGCGAAACTCGCAGCGTCCGACATTCGATGCCTGCGTGCTCATGACCCGCTGGCCCCGGGACTGGTTCGACCTGTACCGGCGGTCGGACTTTCAGCAGCACGACCCGATCGTCCGCTACACCCGGACCCAGCTTCGCGCCACCAGCTGGTCGGAAGCTCTGGTCTCGAACGACCGGGTCGGCCGCTCGGTGATGGAGATCGCCGCCGTCGATTTCGGACTGCGCGCCGGAATCAGCGTGCCGATCCACGGCATCAACAACTATCAGGCCGGCGTATCCTTTGCCGGCCTCCAGATCGACGCGAGCAAGGATGCCAAATCCGCCGTCGAGCTGATCGCCATCTACGCTTTCAACCGGCTCAACCAATTTCAGGTGGCGGCTCCCGCGCGCCCCAAGGTACTTACCCCTCGCCAGCGCGAAATACTGAGCTGGACCGCGAATGGTAAGACGGCATGGGACACTGGCCAGATCCTCGGCGTCTCGGAAGACAACGTGCACAAGCTGATCGCTTCCGCGGTCGCGAGGCTTGAGGCCACCAACCGAACCCATGCCGTCGTGAAGGCCATCCGGCTCAAGGAAATCGACCTCTAGATCGACCTCTAGCTTGTCAATTCCGATTTTTCGGAATCGCGCCTTGTTCGCAGAGTTGCGAGGCTCCGGCACCGAAGATGGGGGAGCTTCCAATGATCCGCATTATCGACAAGGACAATATCGACCTGTTCGCCACGTCGATGGACCAGTATTTCCGGTTGCGATACCAGGTATTCGTCAAGGAGCTCGGCTGGTGCAAGCCCAATGACCAGCTGAAAGAGATCGATCAATACGACGACGAGAACGCCGCCTACGTCATGTCCATCGACGGCAATGGCGATGTGGTCGGCTGCTTCAGGCTATACCCCACGATGCAGCCGCACATGCTGAGCGAATACTTCGCGCAGATGGTCGATGGGCAAGTGGTGCAGAGGGACGACGTCTTCGAGCTTACACGCTTTGCCATCACTCCAAATCGACGCGACGGCGGCGTGGTGTATCGCGAACTCTACCTTGGCATGCTCGAATACTGCATTTCCAGAGGCATCACAGGAACCGTAGCGGTGCTTCGGACGACCCGGCTTGCACCGCTCATGGGCATCGGCATGAACCTGCGCCCGATGGGCCTTCCGCAGGTGATCGGCAACGAGAGCAACACGGTCGTCTATTATGAAATGAACGAAGACGTTCTTGCTCGCGTCCAGGCACGCGCCGGGGTCACCGATTCAGTCCTGGAGAGCAACAGCGGGCTCATCAGCCGCGTCGCGTAACTCACATGCCTTGCGAGGGCGACGTCAGTTCACGCGGCAGCACCACCACTCTTTCCCGATCGGACTCCTCAGAAATGCGCGCGAAATACTGCATCAGAATCGGACCTTCCCGGACGACAGCGGAATTGTCGATCGCCGATGTACGAAACGGCAGAACGTTCGATGCTTCATCGTCACAATTTTTATCCATGCATTTTCCCGGTGCAATATGAAGACCACGCGAGGATCACTGGAAGATCTTGTCAAACTCATCGAGCGCTCTCGCAGCCTTGCACGAGCGCTGAACGAACCGATGGCAGTCCATATCCTGAGTATCGCGCGTCTGGAGGTGACCGAGAAACTGGAGGACGGTTATCAAGACAGGCCGCCAGCCAGTCCATTGCTGCAATGAACAAGCCGCTACTGTCCGGTCAACGGGTGGGGCAATGCCCTTCGGAGGGGAGGCCAAATGGACAGCGAGGGAACGATCGAACCTGCGGTCAGGACGTTCCACGTCATTCGTAGCGACACCGTCGCCGAGCCGCCGCCCTCGGGGCGGCTATCGATCAGCATGCGTCGGTCGGCCCTGGGTCTTGGCCTGCTTACCGCTATCGGACTGTTCGCCGTCGATATGTACCTGCCCGTCCTGCCCGCGATCGGCGCCGATCTTCGCACCGGCAGCGACGCCGTGCAGGCCACCCTGATGGTATTCCTCATTACGCTCGGCGCGGGCCAATTGATCGCCGGGCCGCTCTCCGACATTTATGGTCGCAAGCGCACGCTCTATGTCGGGCTGATCGCCTTCATCATCGGCAGCATCGGCTGTGCCGCCGCATCGACGATCGCGATCCTGATCGCCTTTCGCATGGTGCAGGCGCTCGGCGCCTGCGCGGTGATGGTCATTCCGCGCGCGGTGGTGCGCGACCTCTATACCGGGCCGAGTGCGGCGCAGCTGATGTCGCTGATCGCCACCGTGTATAGCGTCTCGCCGATCCTGGCGCCGCTGGCCGGCGGCCTGGTGGCCGAGACCGCGGGCTGGCGCGGCGTGTTCGGCACCATGTCCGCGCTGGCAGCCATCTGCCTGGTGTGGGTGAGCCTCGGTTTCGCCGAGACACGACCGCAGGCCGCGCGGTCCGGAGGCGAGCTGCGGACCGTGTTGACCGGCTACCGCGTGCTGCTGGGCGATCGGCAGTTCATCGGCCTTGCATTGATCGCCTCGTTGACGCTCGCAGGCTGGTTCATCTACGCGGCCAATTCGCCTTTCGTGATCGGCGAGCATTTCGGGCTGTCGCCGCGGCTCTACGCCGTGCTGTTTGCGCTCAATTCGGTTTCCTTTGTCGCCGCTTCGCAGTTCAGCGCGCGCTTGGCCACGCGGTTCGGGCTCACCCGTCTGGTGCGCGGCGCCGCGATTGGCCACTTCGTTACCATGGGACTGATGTTGCTGCTGACGCTGGCCGGCGTCGATCGTCTTGTGGTGCTGGTGGTTCTGCTGTTCGTCGGGTTCGGCCTCAATGGCGTTATCGTGCCCTCGACATTCGTGCTGGCGATGGGCGGCAACCCGGCCTACGCCGGCACCGCCTCCGCACTGATCGGCACGCTCAACTTCGCCGGTGGCGCGGCGGCCGTGGCCCTGGTGGCGCCATTCGCCCATGCGACCCCGCTGCCCATGGCGGCCGGCATGGCGGCCTGCTCATTTATCGTTTTCGCGCTGGGCATGGTCATCCTCCGCCCCGGCAAGCTTGCGTCGAATCCCGCCTCTTGGGACGGCGAACGCCCAACGGCCCGGCGATCCGCAACCATGCGGTCATGAAAAAGGCGGCTGCCCGAAAGCAGCCGCCCGATAACAGAACCATCGATGGCTAGGATGCCGCAGCCTTTGGCGCCTTGTTGCGCGAGTTGCGCTGGAAGAACAGCGCCTGGCTGGCGACGGCGGACACCATCGCCGGCTGGAACGGCTTCGAGATCAGGAACGCCGGCTCCGGACGTTCGCCGGTGAGGAAGCGCTCGGGATAGGCGGTGATGAACACCACCGGCACTTCGAAAATCCGCAGCAGTTCGTTCACCGCGTCGAGACCCGAACTGCCGTCGGCGAGCTGGATGTCGGCGAGGATCAGGCCGGGCTTCTTGTTCTTTGCCAGCGCGATCGCGTCCGCGTGGGTACGTGCGACGCCGATGACGTTGTGGCCGAGGTTTTTCACCAGGCTCTCGAGATCCATCGCAATGAAGGTCTCGTCCTCGATGATCAGCACATCGGTAGCGATCTCGGCGGCCATCTCGCGGCCGGCGGTGTCGGCCAAGGTGCGGACCTCGGTGACGTCGGCATCCAACACGAACGCCACTTCTTCTTCCGAGAACCCTTCCAGCGACAACAGCAGGAAGGCCTGCCGTGGCAGCGGGGTGATGTTCGACAGCCGGCGTTCCGAGGGCTGCGCCAGTTGCACCACGTCCGGATCGTCATCGTTCAGGGCAACCGAATTCCAGATCTGCGTGAACAGCCGGAAAAGACCCGCGCGCGGACCGTGCTGCTCGTCGAGCAATGACGGATCCTGCAGCAACGCTTCAAGCATGGCACCGACATAGGCGTCGCCGGAAGCTTGGTTACCCGTCAAGGCACGGGCATAGCGCCGCAACAGCGGTAAATGTTCAGCAACGAGCTGTGATCGGGACATCCCCACTCCATTCTTCTGATTCAATACAGGACGGGAGCAGTAACACCCCCGGCTCCCCTGATGGGCAGTTTACTCGCCAGCCGGACAAAAGTTCCATGGCTTCGGAACTTTCACGCGGCGTCTGAATTAGAACCGTAACACAGGCCGCAAAGGCTTCAAAAATAAAGAAAAATTCTCGAATCCAGGGGTTAACTCTTGGGGAAGTTGGAACGGATCATGAAAGATGTGAAGCCAAGGCAAGGCGGGCTCAACTCCGAAATCCAGTCGCGGATCGGACATCAGTTGCGCGCCATGTACGACGATGTGGTGCGGCAAGGAGTCCCGGACCGGTTTGCGGACCTGATCCGAAAGCTTGACGAACCGCAGACGCAGAATCCCGCGGCCAAAACCGATGGGAGCGAATAATGCCACTCACAGACTCACTTCGCGACGACATCCTGGCGTCGGTCCCGAGCTTGCGCGCGTTCGCGATCTCGCTGTCCGGCAATGGCGACCGAGCCGACGATCTGGTGCAGGAAACGCTGTTGCGCGCGCTGGCCAACATCGATTCATTTCAGGTCGGCTCCAATCTGCCTGCGTGGCTGTTCACCATTCTGCGCAACCTGTTCCGCTCCGACTATCGCAAGCGTCGGCGCGAGGTTGAAGATGCCGATGGCAGCTACGCCAAAACTCTGAAAACCCAGCCGGCGCAGAACGCGCATCTGGAATTCGAGGAGTTTCGGGCCGCGCTCGAGAAGTTGCCGCAGGACCAGCGCGAAGCGCTCATCCTCGTCGGCGCCTCCGGCTTCTCCTACGAAGACGCGGCGACGATCTGCGGATGCGCGGTCGGCACCATCAAGAGCCGGGTCAACCGGGCGCGGTCCAAGCTCAGCGCGTTGCTGTACGTGGAAAGCGCCGAGGATTTCGGTCCGGATGATACGGTCCGCGCCGTGATCGGCGGCAGCGGCGGCTAGCGAACCAGTTTGGGCGGCGCGGCGAATTGCTCGGTCCGATCCCGCTCGGTCATGTCG
>NZ_JAQGJD010000170.1 GCF_028290785.1 Tardiphaga sp.
CCGGGCGAGGCTGTGGGTGCGGATCTTGGCGTTGATCTTCTCGTTGGCGACGTCTGCCTGCACCGACAGCCCGGCATGGCGCAGCGCGTCCGCGACCTCCAGCGCATAGGGCTCGGCGTCGGTGACGATCGAGGCCACCACCACCTGCACCGGCGCCAGCCAGAGCGGGAACTTGCCGGCGAACTGCTCGATCAGGATGCCGAGGAAGCGCTCGAAGCTGCCCAGGATCGCCCGGTGCAGCATCACCGGCCGGTGCCGGGCACTGTCCTCGCCGATATAGGAGGCGTCGAGCCGGTCGGGCAGCACGTAGTCGACCTGGATGTGCCGCACTGCCAGTCGCGGCCGATCGCGTCGCGCAGCACGTATTCGAACTTCGGCCCGTAGAACGCGCCTTCGCCGGGCGAGATCTCGGTCTTGATGCGCCCGCCGGACTGCGTCTCGATCACCGACAGCACGGTGGCCATCACGCGCTCGGCGTGATCCCACATCTCGTCGGTGCCGACGCGCTTGTCCGGCCGCGTCGACAGCTTCACCACGATGTCGCCGAAGCCGAAGTCGGAATAGGTCGAGAGGATCAGGTCGTTGATCTTCAGGCACTCGTCGGCGAGCTGTTGCTCGGTGCAAAACACATGGGCATCGTCCTGGGTGAAGCCGCGCACGCGCATCAGCCCGTGCATGGCGCCGGACGGCTCGTAGCGATGCACCACGCCGAACTCCGCGATCCGCCACGGCAAATCGCGGTAGCTCTTCAGCCCGTGCTTGAAGATCTGCACGTGGCCCGGGCAGTTCATCGGCTTCAGCGCGAACCAGCGCTTGTCTTCCGCCTCGTCGCCGGCGGACTGCGCGGCGAACATGTTTTCGCGGTACCACTCCCAGTGCCCGGAGGTCTCCCACAGCGACTTGTCGAGAATCTGCGGCGCGTTGACCTCGCTGTAGTCGCCGGCCAGACGCCTACGCATGTACGCGATCAGCGCCTGAAAAATCGTCCAGCCCTTGGCGTGCCAGAACACCACGCCGGGGCCTTCTTCCTGGAAGTGGAACAGGTCGAGCTCGCGGCCGAGTTTGCGGTGGTCGCGCTTCTCGGCTTCCTCGATCTGGTGCAGATAGGCATCGAGGTCTTCCTGCTTGGCAAACGCCGTGCCGTAGATTCGCGTCAGCATCGGGTTGTTGCTGTCGCCGCGCCAATAGGCGCCGGCCACCTTCATCAGCTTGAAGGCGTTGCCGACCTTGCCCACCGAGGTCATGTGCGGGCCGCGGCAGAGGTCGAACCAATCGCCCTGCTTGTAGACCTTGATGGTCTGGTCGGCAGGGATGGCGTCCACCAGCTCGACCTTGAACATCTCGCCGTTGTCCGAGAACACCTGCTTGATGTCGTCGCGGGTCCAGATTTCCTTGGTGAACGGTTTGTCGCGCGCGACGATCTCGCGCATCTTCTTCTCTATGGCGGCAAAGTCGTCCGGCGTGAACGGGTCGTTGCGGAAGAAGTCGTAGTAGAAGCCGTTCTCGATCACCGGGCCGATCGTGACCTGGGTGCCCGGCCACAGCGCCTGCACCGCTTCGGCGAGCACATGGGCGGCGTCATGCCGGATCAGCTCCAGCGCGCGCGGGTCGTCGCGGTTGATGAAATCGATCTTGGCGTTCGCCTCGATGGGATCCGCGAGGTCGGTCACGACGCCGTCCAGCGCCATCGCCACGGTGCGTTTGGCCAGCGACGGCGAGATGCCCTTGGCGATGTCCAGCCCGGTGGTGCCGCGCGGATATTCGCGCATCTTGCCGTCGGGGAAGGTGACGTTGATCATTTCGGCGGGCGGCGCCGGCGGCGTCAGGTTGGCGAGGCCGAATTGGAATCCCGATACGGGCTTGTTGTCGTCTGACATGGTCATCTCCTGTGGCTCACTCCTGCACACGGGCGCAGGTAAGCGGAAGCGTTGTATATCAGCGGATTCGGGCGTTGCAACGGCGAATGGGGCTGCAAGTTTGACTAGGTTGCGGTGGCGTCCCTACAATACCGCACCTTGACAGTGACCCGCCCCTTCGCCCCCACCGCCCTGATGATCGGCAATTTCGTCACCGGCATCGGTCTGCTGGCGCCGACGGCGATGCTGGCCGAGCTGTCGTCGGGTCTCGGCGTCAGCATTCGCGAGGCCGGGCTGCTGATTACGTTTGGCGCGCTGGTGTTGTGCGTGGGCTCGCCGGTGATGGCCTGGCTGACCAGCCGGATCGAGCGCCGGACGCTGTTGCTTTGCATTATCGCGGTCGTGGCGATGGCCAATCTCGCTTCGGCCTTTGCGCCCAGCTACGGCGTGCTGCTGGCGATCCGGCTGGTGCTGTGCGTGGCCGCGGCGCCCTATACGCCGCAGGCCGCGGGCACCGTCGGGCTGATCGTGCCGCCTTCGAGGCGCGGCAGCCACGTCGCTTTTGTGTTTCTGGGCTGGACGCTGGCGGTCGCGGTCGGGCTGCCGCTGGTGACCTTCATCGCCAGCCGCTACGGCTGGCGCGAGGTCTATCTCGGCATCGGCGCCATGGGCTGCGTCAGCCTGGCGCTGCTGGCGTGGCGGCTGCCGCGCGGGTTGTATGGCACGCCGGTGGACCTCTCCACCTGGGCTGGCCTCGCGCGCAACCGCCTCGTGGTGTGGCTGCTCGTGATCACGACGCTGCAGATTTCCGGCCAGTTCGCGATCTTCACCTTCATGGCGCCGCTGCTGGCGCGGCTCACCGGCGCCGGCCCGGACGCCGTCGGGCTGATATTCGCCGTCTACGGCCTGTTCAATCTAATCGGTATCATGACGGCGACGCGGATCGTCGATGGCTGGGGCGCGCTCAACACCTCGGTGCTGTCGACCTCGCTGGTGCTGGCGGGGATGACGGTGTGGACGCTCGGTGCCGGCCACCTGCCGGCGATGGCGTTCGGCGTCGCGATCTGGGGCATGGGCTTCGGCGCCATCACCTCGATGCAGCAGATCCGCCTGATCGCCGCCGCACCGTTGGCGGCTGCGGCCTCGGTGTCGCTGAACACCTCCATGCTATATGTCGGCCAGGCGATCGGCTCGGCGGTGGGCGGCCTGCTGTTCGCCGGCGGCCATTTCCACGCCTCCGGCTTTGTCGCGATGGCGTTCCTCGCAACGGCGCTGGCCGCCGTGCTGTTGAGCCGGGGAATGTCGGAAACCGCGCGGATCAGTCGCTGACGCGGCTGAGGCGTGCCTTGAAGTTGACGCCCGGCAGTTGCAGCGCGCTGCCTTCGAAGTCGTAGGTCTCCCCGTCCGCCTTGCCGTTCAGCGCCAGGGTCACACCGTCGAGGCCGAACAGACCCTTGTGGGCCGGATCCGGATTGTAGCGTCGGCTCGCGACCTTCACCGAGATGGTCTCGCCTTTGTCTTGATAGTTGCCGATGAAGGTGAAGGCCGAATTGCCGCCGCGCAGCTTGCCGCCGATGGCGTAGATGATGCCGGTTCCAGTGCCGTGGACGGTGTGAAAATGAACCTCGTAAAGGCCTTGTTGCACCTTGGCGTCCCCAACTGGCTCGATGAAAGTCGGCGCACCGTATGATAGCAGTTGTCGTGTAACAATCCCGCATGTTTCAATTGGCACAACTATCAGCAACATATTTTCGGATATGTCCCGCGATGTTCATTGCACCGTGAGATGGAATAAACCGTGCGCGCATTACTCACCGTTTCCGCCTTCGGCATGGCCGCGTTGCTGGGCGGATGCGCCTCGCTGCCGCAGCCGTGCGGGCCGCCGGCACAGACCATGGCGAGTGCGGAACTCATTTTCGGCCGCCATGTCGGCGATCGCCCGGGCGTCAGCGAAGCCGCCTTCGCGCGCTTCGTGGCCACCGACATCACGCCGCGCTTTCCGGACGGGCTGACCATTCTCGACGCAACGGGGCAATGGCGCGACGGCGCGCGTGGAATTCTGGTGCGGGAGCCCAGCAAGGTCGTGCTGATCAGCTTTCCCGACGACGCCGCGAAGCGTGCCGGGCTGGGAGAGATCGCCGAGGCCTACAAGACAAAATTCCAGCAGCAGTCGGTGCTGATTTCAGTGCGCACAGCGTGTGTGAGTTTCTAGCGCGGACCCAACCCCGTCATTGCGAGCCGGCGAAAATCGCCGAAGGCGACTTTCGCCGAGCGAAGCAATCCAGAAGGCCAAAAGCGAATACTGGATTGCTTCGTCGCAAGGGCTAAGGGGAAAGCCAATTGGCTTTCCCTGACCTCGCAATGACGGCCGCGGCTGGCACGAGTCATCGCAAAGAAAGTTGCTCCTAACCCCCGCCGTCATTGACGCCGCGCCATCGCGCGAAGCGCCACGGCAGGTACCAGCGCGCGCCATCAGGCGCGGTCATCGGCACGTTGTCGATCCCCGACGTGCCCCACGGCTGGCAGCGCAGCAGCCGTGCCAGCGTCATCCAGCCGCCGGCCCACAGGCCGTAGCGCTCGATCGCCTCGTCGCCATAGACCGAACAGCTCGGCAGGTGGCGGCAGTTGTAGCCGACCAGCGGCGAGAGGGTATGGCGATACACCCAGATCGCGCCGCGGCCCGCATTGCGCGGCAGGCGTTGAATGGTACCAGCGCAGCCGGGACACCCGAATGAATGCTTCATAAGCGGTTTGCTATCAGATTGACGGCCAATTGCACGGTTTTCCAGCAGGGAACTCAGCGGGTTATGCAAGCAGGACACACCTGCCAGACTTTCGACCGCAGCGCAGCAAATCGCACTGGACGTTAGCATTTGGCGCGCTAGGTTTTTGCTTAACGCCTGTGTGACAGAATCATGAGCGTTGTTTGGGGCCAGTACCATTGCTCAGTAGAGCGCGGGGAAGGAACCGATTTGAGACTCGCAAGGTCGCTACGATCCGGACGTTCGGCGCTGTTTCGCGCGGCCGCCCTTTGCATCGTCCTTCCAGGCCTGATGGCCGCGGTCGGCGCCTCCGCTCACGCCGCGAGCTTTCTCGAAGAACGCAAGATGCCGATGCGCTTCACCTGGATCGCCTGCGAACCGGATTGTCGCGGCTGGATCGGCGCGGTCGGCGTCGTCACCGGCGACACCGTCAAGGATTTCGACGAATTTGCCCGCACCCGCGATCTTGCCGGCGCCACCGTCGTGCTGGATTCGTCAGGCGGTTCGGTCAACGACGCCATCACCATGGGCCGGCGCTGGCGCCGCATGGGGCTGCTGACCACCGTCGGCACCACCACCGAGTTGCAGGTCGGCTCCAGCCTGAAGCCGGCGGTGGCGCCGCAGGCGTATTGCGAATCCATGTGCGTGTTCCTGCTGCTGGCCGGCAAGAAGCGCTACGTGCCGGAAGAGGCCCATGTCCGGGTGCACCAGATCTGGATGGGCGACCGCGCCGACGATCCCAAGGCCGCCAGCTACACCGCGCAGGATCTGATGATCGTGGAGCGCGATATCGGCCGGCTCGCCAAGTACACCTTCGACATGGGCGGCACCGGCGACCTGCTGTCGCTGTCGCTCAACGTGCCGCCGTGGGAAGACCTGCATCAATTGTCGGCGCCGGAGTTGCAGCTCACCAACGTGGTCACCACCACCATCGCCGCCGACGTGTTGCCCGCCCTGCGCGAAGCCGAGCCGCCGATGGCGTCGCTGTCGCTGAAGTCGGTGCAGGATCGCTTCGTCAGCAGCGCCGAGGATGATAACAAGCCGGTGGCTTCGATATCGAAATCGACCAAGACCGCCGAAGCGCTGCCGACCGGCGGACTCGCGAGCGCGCCGGCGAAGTAGCGGCCTTCCTGACGTAGGGTGGGCAAAGGCGCTCTTGCGCCGTGCCCACGCCTTGACGGGCGAAATCTCACACGCTGACACTTGTCCCGGACGCGGTGCAGTGCGCCCGTCTTCGGGCGTAGTGCGCCGCAGAGCCGGGACCGCCCAAAACGCTGGCGTCTGGTACGGTCCCGGCTCTGCGGAGCGGCACTTCGCGCCGCACCGCGTCCGGGACAAGTTTGAGACTATTCGGCTTCGGCCCGCAGAAAGTTCAGACCGCCGCTTGCGTGGCCTTCGCCTCAATCTGCCCGATCGCATCGACCACGGCGTCGAACGTCAGCAATGTCGAGGCGTGCCGCGCCTTGTAGTCGCGCACCGGCTCGAGCAGCGCGATGTCGGCCCACTTGCCGTCCGGCGGCGCGCCGTTTTCCTTCAGCATCTTGCGCACGGTCTCGCGCAGGGCCCGCAATTCCGCGGCGGTGGAGCCGACCACGTGGCTGGCCATGATCGAGGACGAGGCCTGGCCGAGCGCGCAGGCTTTGACGTCATGGGCGAAATCGGTGACCACCGGCCCGTCCATGGTGAGGTCGATTTTCACGGTCGAGCCGCACAGTTTGGAATGCGCGGTGGCGGAGGCATCGGGGGCGGGCAGGCGGCCGAGCCGCGGGATATTGCCGGCCAGTTCGATGATCCGCTTGTTGTAGATGTCGTTCAGCATCGGGTGTGGAACCTTGACTTGGCCAAGAAATATGCGAGCTGGGCCCGGGCGAGCGGCGATGGGCTGCCCTTGGCGACCGTGGAACTGACCCCTATATAGGGTGACGTGCCCGCCATGAGAATGCCGGGCATTCTCCAGATCGCCGGAATTTGAGAATTCAATTCGGGCCTGCTGGTATTATCATTTGACGGACTCAGGCGTTCCGGTGGCGTTGGCCGCCCGTCTGCCCGGTGACACTCCGGTCCCCCCAGGGGGCCGGTCGAACGGAGTAAAGATGGACGCAATCATCAAGCCGCTGCGCGGCATATCCCAGGACCCTAGATCTAACGACCCCAGATCTGACGCCAAGGCCGAATTTCATCCCTCGGAGCTCGATCCCGCGGAATTCCTCGCCCCCGCCGTGCATCCCGACCAGGCGCGCCCGTCGCGCCACGAGGCCGAGACGGCGGTGCAGACGCTGCTGGCCTATATCGGCGAGAACCCGCAGCGCGAGGGCCTGCTCGACACGCCGCGCCGCGTCGTCGAGGCCTATGACGAATTGTTCCAGGGCTACCACCAGAACCCCTCCGAAGTGCTCAACCGCACCTTCGGCGAGACCGCCGGCTACGATGATTTCGTGCTGATCCGCGACATGAACTTCACCTCGCATTGCGAGCATCACATGATGCCGTTCTACGGCAAGGCGCATATCGCCTATACGCCGATCGAGCGGGTGGTCGGCCTGTCGAAGCTGGCGCGGCTGGTCGATATCTTCGGCCATAGGCTGCAGACCCAGGAGCACCTGACGGCGCAGCTCGCCGCCGCGGTGGACGAAGTGCTGAAGCCGCGCGGCGTCGCCGTGATGGTCGAGGC
>NZ_JAQGJD010000201.1 GCF_028290785.1 Tardiphaga sp.
ACCGTCCGTGCCCACTACGGGGCGCTGCCTTCAATGGCTGGACGCGGACAGGTGGAAGGCGGGCGAAAGCCGGCCGGATCCGCGGCCCAAGTGGTCGCAGCCTGGCCCGGAAGTACGGTCCCCCGGACAGAATTCGCCGCGGTGGCGCGCCGAAAGGCGTTTGCGCGGTTGCGGCTTCGTCGCCGACGGCGAAGCGGATCGCGCCCATGCTACCCCTCGCGCCTTTCGGCGCGCTGCCCCCCTCGTGTTTTCGAGGGGTCTTCGCAAAGCTCGGACTCTTCGGAGCCGCGAGAATGCGAAATCATGGCTGTTTGAAATGTGCAGACGGCAGCGCGGAAACGCACGGCATGCTCACGGGCTTCTCCCGTCATTGCGAGGAGCGAAGCGACGAGGCAATCCAGAGTGGCACGCGCAAAAGAGCTGGATTGCTTCGTCGCAAGGGCTCCTCGCAATGACGGCCGCGAACGGCCGGCTACGCCTCGGCGGCCTTCACCAGTGCGACGATGTCGTCGCCGTAGTGTTCCAGCTTCTTGTCGCCGATGCCCGGGATGCCGCGCAGTTGCGCCAGCGAGGTCGGTCTGACGGTGGCGATGCCGTCCATGGTGGCGTCGTGCAGGATCACGTAGGCCGGCACGTTGCGCTTCTTGGCTTCTTCGGAGCGCCAGGCGCGCAGCACCGCGATCAGGTCGGGATCGCCGCTGTCGTTGCGCGGGGCGGCAAGGTCGCCGCGACGCGATTTGGCGCGCGGGGCGCGGCCGGCGCCGAGCGACTCTTCGCGCAGCATCACCTCGGTCTCGCCCTTCAGCACGCCGCGCGCGGCCTCGGTCAGCTTCAACGCACCGTAAGCCTCGCCGTCGGCGTAGAGATAGCCCAGCGCCACCAGTTGCCGCGTCACCGCGCGCCACTGCTTCTCGTTGAGGTCGGCGCCGATCCCGAACACCGAGAGCTGGTCGTGGCCGAACTGCTTGATCTTGTCGGTAAGCCGGCCGATCAGCACGTCGATCAGGTGTATCGCGCCGAAACGCTGTCCGGTACGATAGGCGCAGGACAGCATTTTTTGCGAGGCCACGCTGCCGTTCCAGACTTTTGGCGGCGACAGGCAGTTGTCGCAATTGCCGCAGGTGGTGCCGGGGACCACTTCCTCGCCGAAATAGCCGAGCAGTCTCGTGCGCCGGCAATGCACGGTCTCGGCCAGGCTGACCAGCGCGTCGAGCTTGCTGACGGACACCCGCTTGAAGGCTTCCGCGCCGGTGGACTCGTCGATCATGCGGCGCTGCTGCACGATGTCCGACAGGCCATAGGCCATCCAGGCATTGGACGGCTTGCCGTCGCGGCCGGCGCGGCCGGTCTCCTGGTAATAGGCCTCGATGCTCTTCGGCAGATCGAGATGGCAGACAAAGCGCACGTCGGGCTTGTCGATGCCCATGCCGAAGGCGACGGTGGCGACGATCACCACGCCGTCTTCGTTGATGAAGCGATCCTGGTTGCGGGCGCGGAGGTTGGCGTCGAGCCCGGCGTGGTAGGGCAGCGCCAGCACGCCGGCCTTGTTCAGCGCGATCGCGGTGTCCTCGACCTTGGCGCGCGACAGGCAGTACACGATGCCGGCTTCGCCTGCATGGCGCTCGGCAATGAAGGACAGCAACTGCTTCTGCGCGTTGGTCTTGTCGACGATTTCGTATTTGATGTTGGGCCGGTCGAACGAGGCGACGAAGCTCGGCGCGTCGGCGAGGCCCAGGCGGTGCACGATCTCCTGCCGGGTCAGATCATCGGCGGTCGCAGTCAGCGCGATGCGGGGCACGTTGGGGAAGCGCTCGGCGATGACCGACAGGCCAATGTACTCCGGACGAAAATCGTGGCCCCATTGCGACACGCAATGCGCCTCGTCGATGGCAAACAGCGCGATCTTCGCGCGGCCGAGCATCGCTAGGCAGCGCGGCGTCAACAGCCGTTCCGGCGCGACATAAAGCAGGTCGAGATCGCCCGCGAGCAGCCGCTGCTCGACCTCGTTGGCCTCGTCCCAGGACAACGTCGAATTCAGCACCGCCGCCTTGACGCCGGCTTCCAGCAGGCCCGCGACCTGGTCGCGCATCAGCGCGATCAGTGGCGACACCACGATGCCGCAGCCTTCGCGCAGCAACGACGGTAGTTGGTAGCACATCGATTTGCCGCCGCCGGTGGGCATCAGCACTAGGCAATTGCCGCCCGAGGTGACATGGCGGACGATCTGCTCCTGCTCGCCGCGAAATCCGGGCAGGCCGAACACCGAGTTCAGCACGGAAAGCGCGTTCGGGGCGATGGCAGGCTCGTCGGTGCGGGCGGAAGCTGTGGCGGAAACGGACATGCGGCAGGTCTATCCCTGATTCGTTGGTCCGGTATATCAGACACCGTCTCATTAGCGCGGTCGCATCCCCCGCCAAAGGGGTATAGACTGGCTTCGACGCTGCGCCTGCAAAGTCGGCTCAGGCTTTGCCGGCGTTGTTCCAAAAAATCGACGATGTCCGCCTATGTCCTTCATCCTGCGCATGTTTTCATGGCTTCTCCGCCGCCGTCGCGGCGCCGTTCCGCGTTGGCGGGCGGCCAATGAAAACGTGCTGTCGAAGTCCGCGCCACGTCCCCGCAAGGTCGGCAAAGCGCCGAGATGGACCGTGATGGTGCATGTCATCGCGCACGATCCGAAAGTGACGCTGCTCGGCCATCGCACCGCGCTGGAAGTCTGGAACCTGTCCGATCCCACCCGCCTCGCGTTCCTGTATCTGCAGCACGGCCGCCGGCTCCGGCTGCCGGCACCGGCCGCCATCGTGGAATTCGGCAAGGCGGCGCGCCGCGCGCAATCGTCGGATTGAGCTTCGTCACTGCCGTGGGAACTAACGCGGTTCCGGCCGATTGAGGGGCACCATCAACTACGAGGCCTGCGATGACCGACGACACTTTCATTGATGCCACGATCGACCCCACGCACGGCCGTGCGCACCGCGCCAAGGTAACGGCGCGCGACACCGCCGAAACCCGCGGCGACATCAACGAGATCCTCGGCCGGTCGGTCGATGGCCTGACCGGCGCGCTGGACTATGCTCGCCGTCCCGGCAAGCCGCTCGACACGGTCGCCCGGCTGACCCGCGATGCGCCGCTCGGCGCGCTGTTGGTGGCCTTCCTGGTCGGCGCGGCGTTCGCCCGGCGGCGCTGAGCGGATGGACGCTCGCGCGCCCGGCAAGCTCGATTTCAGCGATCCGGAAAACTTCGTCCGGATCCGCGGCGCCCGCGAGCACAATCTGAAAGACGTCTCGCTGGTGATTCCGCGCAACGCGCTGGTGGTCTTCACCGGCGTCTCCGGATCCGGCAAATCGTCGCTGGCGTTCGGCACGCTCTATGCGGAGGCGCAGCGTCGCTATCTGGAATCGGTGTCGCCCTATGCCAGGCGGCTGTTTAACCAGATGTCGATTCCGGAAGTCGATGAGATCGAGGGCCTGCCGCCGGCCGTGGCGTTGCAGCAGCAGCGGGGATCGCCGACCACGCGCTCCTCCGTCGGTAGCGTCACCACGCTGTCGAACCTGTTGCGCATGCTGTATTCGCGCGCCGGTGATTATCCACGCGGGCAAAAGCTGCTCTATGCCGAATCGTTTTCGCCGAACACGCCGGAGGGCGCCTGCGAGAGGTGCCATGGCATCGGCCGCGTTCACGAACTCACTGAAAAATCCATGGTGCCGGACGACACGCTGACCATCCGCGAACGCGCGATTGCGGCGTGGCCGACCGCCTGGGGCGGCCAGAACCTGCGCGATATCCTGGTCACGCTGGGCTACGACGTCGATACGCCGTGGCGCAAGCTGCCAAAGAAGGACCGCGACTGGATCCTGTTCACCGACGAGCAGCCGACGGTTCCGGTCTATGCCGGCTATACGCCGGCCGAAACGAAGCGTGCGCTGAAGCGCAAGGAAGAGCCGAGCTATCAGGGCACGTTTACCGGTGCCCGCAAATACGTGCTGCAGACGTTTGCGACGACGCAGAGCGCGATGATGAAGCGCCGCGTGGCGCAGTTCATGCTGGCGAGCGAATGCCCGGTGTGCCGCGGCAAGCGGCTGAAACCGGAAGCGCTGTCGGTCAAGTTCGCCGGGTTCGACATCGCCGAACTCTCGCGATTGCCGATGAAGCGCCTCGATACGCTGCTGCAGCCATATCTGGACGGTCACAACAAAGGCTCTGCCGCCCATCCGGAAAAGACGATCGTGATCCGCCGCATTGTCGAGGATCTGCATGCGCGGCTCGGCGTGTTGCTCGATCTCGGCCTCGGCTATCTCACGCCGGAGAGGAGCACACCGACGCTCTCTCCTGGCGAATTGCAGCGCCTGCGCTTGGCCACACAAGTCCGCTCCAACCTGTTCGGCGTGGTCTATGTGCTGGACGAGCCGTCCGCGGGCCTGCATCCCGCCGACACCGAAGCGCTGCTGCGGGCGCTGGACCGGCTGAAGGCCGCCGGCAATTCGCTGTTCGTGGTCGAGCACGAACTTGATGTAGTCCGTCATGCCGACTGGATCGTCGACGTCGGCCCAGGCGCCGGCGAGCACGGCGGCGAAGTGCTGTACAGCGGTCCGCCGCCCGGGCTCGCTGACGTCGCGGCGTCGCAAACGCGGCGCTATCTGTTCGCGCAAGGCGACAGGCCGGCGCGGTCGCCGCGCGAACCGCGCGACTGGCTGAAACTGCGCGGCGTCACCCGCAACAATCTCGATCGCCTCGACGTCGATATTCCTCTCGGCGTGTTCACCTCGGTGTCCGGCGTTTCCGGTTCCGGCAAATCCAGCCTGATCAGCCAGTTCCTGGTCGAGGCCGTCGCCGACCGTCTCGGCCAGCGCAGCGCGCCGACCGAGGAAGAGTCGGACGCGCTGGAGGCAACCGTGGCGACAATCGGTGGCGACATCGTCGCCGGAATGGACAACATCAAGCGGCTGGTGGTGGTCGATCAGAAGCCGATCGGCCGCACGCCGCGCTCGAATCTTGCCACCTATACCGGCCTGTTCGACCACGTCCGAAAATTGTTCGCCGCGACCAAGCAGGCCAAAGCCCGCCGCTACGACGCCGGGAGGTTCTCGTTCAATGTCGCCAAGGGGCGTTGCGAAACATGCCAGGGCGAAGGCTTCGTTTGCGTCGAGCTGCTGTTCCTGCCGTCCGTCTATGCACCATGTCCGACCTGCAAAGGCGCGCGATACAATGCCAGGACGCTGGAAATCAAGATCCGCGACAAGTCGATCGCGGATGTGCTGGGCATGACCGTTGACGCGGCCTACGGGTTCTTCGCCGAAGACCCCGCGCTGCAGCGTTCGCTCGGCGTGATCCGGGAGGTCGGCCTTGGTTATATCCGGCTCGGCCAATCCGCTACCGAACTGTCGGGCGGCGAGGCGCAGCGCATCAAGCTCGCCACCGAGTTGCAGCGCGCCCAGCGCGGCGCCACGCTCTATGTGCTGGACGAGCCGACCACAGGCCTGCATCCGTCCGACGTCGATAAATTGATCGAGCAGCTCGACGGGCTTATCGACTCCGGCAACACCGTGGTGGTGGTCGAGCACGACATGGACATGGTCGCGTCAAGCGATTTTGTGATCGACATCGGCCCCGGCGCGGGCGACGAAGGCGGCAAGGTGGTGGCCTGCGGTCCGCCAGCGAAAGTGGCCGCCGCGGCCGCAAGCCGCACCGCGAAATACCTCGCGCGGGTGCTGTCCGGTCATACTTGACGGCGCTGGCCCGAGCAGAGATGGTCGCCGCCCACCTCTTTTTTCGAACGAAAGACACCCGCATGATCAAGCGTCTCGTCCCCGGCAAGCGTCTCAGCCAGGCCGCCATCCATGGCAACACCGTCTATCTCGCCGGCCAGGTGCCGAACGATTACACCGGCTCCATCGAGGCGCAGACCACGGAAGTGCTCGCCAAGATCGATGCCCTGCTCAAGGAAGCCGGCACCGACAAGACCAAGATGCTGTCGGTCACGGTGTGGCTGCCCAGCATGGGCGATTTCGCCAAGTTCAACACCGTGTGGGATGCCTGGGTGCCGCAGGACAATACGCCGGCGCGCGCCTGCGTCGAGGCCCGCCTCGCCGATCCCTCGATCAAGGTCGAGATCGCCGTCATCGCAGCAATCGGCTGATGACCTCCGTTGCACTTGCGGTCGCCCCTAACGGCGGCCGCAAGGTCAAGGCCGACCATCCCGCCGTTCCGCTGACGCCGGCGGAACTGGCGGTCACCGCCGCGCGCTGCCTCGAGGCAGGTGCTTCGATGATCCACGCCCACGTCCGCGCCAGCGACGGGACGCATTTGCTCGATGCCGGCGCCTACCTGTCGGCGATCTCGGCCATCCGCGGCGCAGTTGGCGATCGGCTCGTGATCCAGATCACCTCCGAAGCGCTCGGCCGATATGCGCCGGCGCAGCAGCGCGCGGTGATCCGCGACGTCAGGCCGGAAGCCGCATCGTTGGCGCTGCGTGAACTGGTGCCCGATGCGTCGGAAGAGGGGGCCTTCGCCGAACTGCTCGGTTGGATGAAGCGCGAGGCGGTGACGCCACAAATCATACTCTACGATATCGAGGACGCGTTGCATCTCGTCGATTTCCGCAAGCGCGGCCTGGTGCCGTTCGAGCGGCTGCCGGTGCTGTTCGTACTCGGTCGCTACACTACGGGACAGACGTCGAACCCGCGCGACCTGCTGCCGTTTATTGATGCCGCCGCGCCGGTGTTCGAACATTGGAGCGTCTGCGCCTTCGGCGCGCAGGAAATAGCCTGTGTTACCACGGCAGCCTTGCTCGGCGGCCACGTCCGCGTCGGCTTCGAGAACAACGAGCTGCTACCCGACGGTTCACGCGCACAGGGCAACGAGGACTTGGTCGCCGCCGCGCGCCGCGCGATCGAGGCGGTGGGCCTGACCCACGCCACGGCCGACGATCTCAGGGCGGCGACGGCAAACTAACTATAGATTGCGCTTCAGCGTTTCCGACGGCAACTCGCCGAATTCCTTGCGATAGTCCCGCGCGAAGTGGCCAAGATTGGTGAAGCCGCACTCGAAGGCAACCCCGGTGACCGAGGTCTTGCGGTCGGGATCGGCCAGCCTGCGGTGCGCGGCGCGCAGGCGCGTCTGCTTGACGAACGTCATTGGCGTCATTCCGTGGGCTGAAAACTGCTTGTGGATACTGCGCGGACTGACGCCGTAGGCGGCGGCTATTTCGGGAATCGAGATCGGCTTTTGCACGTTGGCCTCGATATGCCGCATGGCATCACGCAGGATAGTCGATACTAGCTCGGGCTGCTTGCGGGTTTTCGCCGCGGTGATGTCGATGGTCGCGCCGATGACGTTGGTCACCTCGTTGGCGGAATTGATCACGCCTGTTGCCACGCCGCGCATCCAGCGGATCGCTCCGTCGGGCCCGACCACGCGATATTCATGCGAATAGGCTCCGCCGCTAAGTGCGCGCCTCATCTCTGACTTGACGGCTTTCCGGTCTTCGGGATGAACACTTTCAAGGAATTGCTCGACCGACGGTATGGGCGCTCCGTCCGGCATGCCGAACACTCGATTATAGCGCGGAGAGGTCTGCGATTTTCCCGACTTGACGTCCCAGTTCCAAGTCACCAGGTCGCCAAGTTGCTCCGCGGCGGCAAGCTGTTGCTGCAGGAACTTCTGTTCAGTGATGTCCTTGATAACGCCAGCGGTCCAGCGGATCTCACCGTTGCTGCCCCTGATCACCGACGCCGTGACGTCAGCCCACAGGATCATGCCATTTTTTTGCAAGTATCGCTTCTGAATCCTGTACGTTTCAATCTCTCCGCTCATCAAACGATGTTGCTGGACCAGATTGCGTTCGCGATCGTCCGGGTGCGTCAGTTCGATGAACGGGACCCGTTCGCGCCGCAGTTCGTCGGGTGTATAACCGAGGATGCGACTGCATTCCTTGTTGGCGTAGATGATGCGGCCGTGTGGATCAACCAGCGAAATGCCGACCGACAGGCTATCGAGGAAAGCCTTCGGCAGCGTCCCGATCATTTCAAGTTCAACTGCAGGCATGGATCAACTTACACTATTTGAAAAATAATGATTCGAATGACTTCAATATTCTACGATCGAAACTGGAGGCACACACGGAAGTTCACTCATGGAACGCAGCGCAAACCAAAATTGCGCATGCGCATTCAAGTTCCGTAGATAAGATACACGCTCTAGATGCAAGGCTTCGTTGCTGCACCGGAGATAGTGGCATGATGATCGCAATATCTCCGATTCCGTTTGCTGCGCAAGTCAGTAATTGAGCGAAGGCGGCGGCGAACGGCGTAACTACTCTCTTACGCCGTTCCGGTATTTCAAGGGTGCTGAGCGGTAGCCAGAAGCGACTTCGCGTTTGCGAGCAGTCGAAACTCCCGCCCTCCGATTTGAAGACGATACCTATTGCGAGAGGAATTGAAGGTGGGAAACCTATTTCATCTGCCGGTTGCCGCGCGCCCGGAGCAGCCGCAGGCGGCGGTCGCGGCCGACATCTCCATCGGCCTTGCCGACAAGGGCAGAAAGCTTGAAGTAGCGATTGATGCAATCGGCTGTTGCGTGAAGGCCTGCGAAGATGTTGCACGGAAGATCGGGGACCCTTTCGTGCGTGCCAGTTTGCAGCTGGAAGCGAAGCACCTTCGCGGCCAGTTGCTGATCGCTTCCATCGAACTTGCCCAGCTCAACCTCGCCTGCCTCAGGGCGAACCGTAGCTCATCGGGACAACCACCCGCGCGCACGCCGGACTGATCAGACTCAACTTGCGGAATCGTGCGTCGCCCACCGTCGATGCAATTGGAGAATGTGCGACATGAAAATACGCCTGACGATATCGCGTGCCATATTGATTTTCGGTCTCGCGACCGCCCTGGGCCTCGGGGCCATCATCGCCACCAGCATCTACGGGCTGACTCAACTCAAGGTCGGTGGCCCGCTGTACGACAAGATCAAGCTTGGCAACGACCTGGTCGCGGACATCCTGCCGCCGCCGGAGTATGTGATAGAGGCCTACCTCGAAGCCACGTTGGCGCTGCAGAATCCGGCTTCCTTGGCCGGGCGCTCCGAGCGGCTGACGCAACTGAAGAAGGACTACGACGAACGTCGCGAGTTCTGGTCGAAGTCGGATCTCGATCCAGCCACCAAGACACGACTGGTCGAGCAATCCGACCGCGAGGTAATGCGCTTCTGGAGTGTGGTGCAGCAGGAACTGCTGCCGGCGCTCGCCAAGGGGGATGCCCGGGCCGCGACGGCTGCCCATGCGGGGATCACCGAGGCCTATAGCGCGCATCGTGCGATCATCGACGATATCGTCAAGCGCACCAACGACGACAATGCGGCCACCGAGGCGGCGGCGACGGGGCGGGTCACCACCCTGACGCAGCTTCTGTGGATCGTGTCGGCAATCGTCTCCGTCGTTATTTGCGGGGGAATCATCGGGGTAGCCCGCGGCGTCATCCGACCGATCATGGGCATGACCGGTGTCATGCAGCGTCTCGCCGATGGCGACCTGGAGGTCGCTGTGCCGTCGCTTGGCCGCAAGGATGAGGTGGGTGCGATGGCCCGCACGGTCCAGGTGTTCAAGGAAAATGCGCTGCGCGTCCGCGTCATGGAGGCCGATCAGGCCTCCCTCAAGCGCAAGAGCGAGGAAGACCGCAAGGCGGCGATGCGGCAGGTCGCTGACGGCTTCGACCAGGCGATTGGACAGATCGTACAGACGGTGTCGACGGCATCATCCGAGATCGAATCGGCAGCCGGCAGCCTGACCAAGACGGCCGAGGTCACCCATTCGCTCTCCGCCAGGGTGGCGGCCGCCTCCGCACAATCGTCGGCCAATGCACAATCCGCTGCGGCCGCATCGGAGGAAATGGCGTCGTCGGTGTCGGAGATCGGTCGTCAGGTCCAGGAATCGCACAAGATATCCCGCGCTGCTGTCCATCAGGCAGAGCAAACCAACGCGCGGATTGCGGAATTGTCGCAATCGGCCAACCGTATCGGCGAAGTGGTCAAGCTGATCGGCGCGGTGGCCGAGCAGACCAACCTGCTGGCGCTCAATGCGACCATTGAGGCCGCGCGTGCCGGCGAGGCCGGCCGCGGCTTCGCCGTTGTGGCTTCCGAGGTCAAGGCGCTGGCTGCGCAGACCGCCAAGGCCACGGAGGAAATCAGCGAGCAAATCGCGCAGATGCAGTCGGCCACCAACGCCTCAGTGACGGCGATCCGCGAAATCGGCACCACCATTGGCCAGATTTCGGAGATCTCCAATGCCATCGCCGCGGCGGTGGAGGAGCAAGGCGCCGCCACCCAGGAGATTTCCCGCAGCGTGCAGCAGACGGCCGAAGGCGCGAACGAGGTCGCGAGTTCCATCGCCGACGTCAGCCGCGGCGCATCGGACACCGGTGCGGCGTCCGAGCAGGTGCACGGGCTGGCCTGCTCGCTGATGTCCGAAAGCAACCATCTGCAGGACGAGGTGCAGAAATTCCTGGCGGCGATACGCGCGGCCTGAGGCGGTGCGCGCTCACTCCGCAGGCTGATCGAACCACGGCCATTCTGCACCGCCCGGATGCGTCACGGCGCCGCCTGGCGCCTGGCCGACCACGCGGGCGTATTTCCACAGCGCGCCGGCGCGGTGCCGCGGCGGACGTTGTACCCACGCCGCCTTGCGCGCGGCGAATTCGGCGTCGTCGATCAACAGGTCCATGCGCTTGGCCGGGGCGTCGATGCGAATCCTGTCGCCCTCGCGCACCAGTGCCAGCGGCCCGCCGATGAAGGCCTCCGGCGAGACATAGCCGATGCACATGCCCCTCGTGGCGCCGGAGAAGCGGCCGTCGGTGATCAGCGCCACCTTCTCGCCCATGCCCTGGCCGTAGATCAGCGCGGTGACGCCGAGCATCTCGCGCATGCAGGGGCCGCCGACCGGACCCTCGTTGCGGATCACCAGCACGTCGCCCTCGCCATATTCCTGCGCTTTCACCGCAGCGACGCAGGCTTCCTCGTCCTCGAACACCCGCGCGGTGCCCTCGAACACCGTTTTCTTGAGCCCGGCGACCTTGATCACCGCGCCATCCGGAGCCAGGTTGCCTTTCAGCACGGCGACGCCGCCGTCCGGCAGGATCGGCTTTGCCGCGGTGTAGATGATCTCGCCATCGGCCTTGTTGGCGTTGCCGTATTCCTCGGCGATGGTCTTGCCGGTGATGGTGAGGCACGTGCCGTCGATGTGTCCGCTCTCGACCAGCGCGCGAATGATCACCGCCGTGCCGCCGATGTCATAGACATCCTTGGCGACATATTTGCCGCCCGGCCGTAGGTTGCCGATCAGCGGCGTGCGCGAAAACACCTCACCGACATCGTCGATGGTGAACGCAATGCCGGCCTCGTTGGCGATCGCCGGCAGGTGCAGCGCCGCATTGGTCGAACCGCCGGTGGCGGCGACGATGGCGGCGCCGTTCTCCAACGATTTCCGCGTCACCAACTCGCGCGGCAGCGGGCCGCGCTTGTGCAGCATCTCCATGATCAGGCGGCCGGCGCGGCGGGCATAATGCGCGCGCTCCGCATAGACGCCGGGCACCATCGAGACGTTGGGCATGGTCAGTCCCATCGCCTCGGAAACCATCGCCATGGTGTTGGCGGTGAACTGGCCCGCGCAGGCGCCGATGGTCGGCAGGCAGGCACGCTCGATGGCTTCCAGTTCGGCGGCGTCGATGTCGCCTGTCATGAACGCCCCGACGGCCTCGTAGGAATCCAGCGCGGTGAGGGTCTTGCCGTTGTGCTTGCCGGGCAGCGAACTGCCGCCATAGATGAAGATCGACGGTACGTTGCAGCGAACCATCCCCATGATCACGCCGGGCAGCGTCTTGTCACAGCCGCCGAAGCCGATCAGCGCGTCGTAAGCGAGCCCTTGCACGACGGCCTCGATGGAATCGGCAATGATCTCGCGCGACAGCAGCGAGAACTTCATGCCCTCATGGTTCATGCTGATGCCGTCGGACACCGAGATGGTGGAGAATTCACGCGGCGTACCGCCGGCCTCCGTAATCCCGACCTTGGCGGCATCGACCTGGAAGTCATGGGTCATGTTGCAGGGCGTCTGTTCGCCCTTCATGCTGACCACGCCGATCATCGGCTTGGCAATGGCCTCGTCGTCGAGGCCCATCGCGCGCATGAAGGCGCGGTGCGGCGCGCGGTCCAGTCCATCGGTGGTAACGCGGGAACGCCATTTATTCATGGGGTGGCTTTCAGAATTGACTTGAACTGATTTGGGAGTTTATGCGCGCAAGTCCGGCGCGGAAAGCACCGCAGAAGCGGCTCGCTCTTCTTCCTTCTCCCCTTGTGGGAGAAAGTGACGCGGACGAAGCCCGCTTCGGATGAAGGGTAGTCACAGAGCGTAACAATACCCCTCAACCGGCCACGCTCGCGCGCGGCCACCCTCTCCCACGAGGGGAGAGGGAAGCAAGTAAGCAAGCGCAGCCTACTGGATCGGCGCAACGATGGTTGGGTGCTTGAACTGCATCACGTCCATCTTCGGCAACATGCCGGCCTCGGTGTAGATGTCGAGCATCTTCTGCATCGCCGGGAAATTCGGCGCGGCGCCGGGATCACGCGCGAAATCGTTCTCTTTCAGCAGATAGGTCTCCAGCACCGGGATCGGCGCCTTCATGACTTCGTTGACGACCTTCAGCGTCTCCTCGCGGTTGGCCAGCGCCTTCTTCATGCCGAGCGTGATGTCGGACACATAGGCCTTGGCAATTTCCGGGTTCTTGTCGACGAAGTCGGCGCGGCAGGCTTCGAGGATGTGCACGATGTTCGGCATCGCCTCGTTCAGCGAGAACAGCTTTCGCGTGCCGCCCTTGGCTTCCATGCGCGCGGCGAAAGGCTGGTTCATGTTGATGGCATCGACCCGGCCCTGGCGCAGCGCGTCCTCGGAGGCGGCGAAGCCGATCTCGACCAGCTTGATGTCCTTCTCGGGATCGACGCCGGCGCCCTTCAGCAGCATCTTGAACGGTCCGTAAGTGCCGCCGCCGATGACGGAGATGCCGACATTCTTGCCCTTGAGGTCGGCGATAGTCTTGATCGGGGAGTCATCCTTCACCGCCCAGTACACCGAGAAGCTGCCCGGCTTTTCCGAGACGTGCTGCGCGACGATATAGGCTTTCAGGTTGCCGCCATTGACGCCGTTGGCGAGCGACAGCACGCCCTGGGTGGCGCAATCCAGTGCCCCGGCGGCGAGTGCCTGGGTCATCGGCGAGGTGCCCTGGAACTGCGTCCATTCGATATTGTAGACCTTGCCGAGGTTGGTGAATTCGGTCGGGCGCTTCATCATCCAGTATTTGGATTCTTCCGCCGGAATGGTCCAGCCGACCTTGATGGTCGGGATCGCCTGCGCGTGCGCTGCACCAACGCTGGCCATTGCGCTTGCCGCGACGGCAGCCGCGATCATCCATTTCGAAGAACTCAGCTTCATGCCCGCTCACTCCATTGATGATGGCCAGGCCGGCCATCGAAAGCCCCGCTGGGCAAAGCCTTTCATGCTTCAAACAATCAGGCAAGTGATCACCCTGCCCAACAATCATTCGCGCGCTGGCGCAATTGGGGGCAGCCGATCGGCCGATGATATCACCGTTGATGCGGCGCGAGCGGCATCGTAGACAGCCCGCAAGTGCAGGGCGACGGCGTCTCGGGGGTCGGTGCCTTGCATGACCACGGCATGAGAGAGAGCGGCGATGACGCAGGCAGCGGGCGAACAGGAACAACTCGGCTATCTCGGGCTCGGCCTGATGGGTCTGCCGATGACGCGGCGGCTGCTCGATGCCGGCCATGACGTGACGGTATGGAATCGCTCTCCGGGCAAGGCCGCCGCCCTGGTGGAAGCCGGCGCCCGGGCCGCGACGACGCCGGCGCAGGTGGCCGCCCATGCCAGCATCATCTTCATGTGCCTCACCGACGCCGCCGCCGTGGAACAGGTGGTATTCGGGGAGAACGGCCTGGCCGGCGTGCCGGGCGCGGGCAGGCTGGTGGTCGATTTTTCCTCGATCCATCCCGATGCCGCGCGGCGGATCGCCACGCGGCTGAAGGCGGCCAACGGCATGGCCTGGATCGACGCGCCGGTGTCCGGCGGCACCAAGGGCGCCGTCGAGGGCACGCTGGCGATCATGGCCGGCGGCGACGCCGCCGATATCGAACGCGTGCGGCCCTATATCCTGACGATGGCGCGCGGCTTCACCCATATGGGCCCGACCGGCGCCGGGCAGACCACAAAGCTCTGCAACCAGGTGATTGTCGGCTGCGCCATGGCGGTGCTGGCGGAGGCGACGCGGCTCGCCGTCAATGCCGGCATCGACGCCGTCCGGCTGCCGGAGGCGCTGGCCGGCGGTTTCGCGGATTCGATCCCGCTGCAACTGTTCGTGCCGCGCATGGTGCAGGGCATCCACTCGCCGCCGCTCGGCCATATCGCGACCATGCTGAAGGATCTCGATACGGTCGTCGATGTCGCCCATGACACCCAGACACCGGTGCCGATGGCCGCGCTCGCCGCGCAACTGTTCCGGATGGCGGCGGCGAACCGCGGCGCCGATGCCGACGCGCTGGAAATCTACAAGCTGTCGGCGCCCCAAGCATGAAGGTTCTCGTCATCGGCGCGGCCGGCATGATCGGCCGCAAGCTGTGCGAGCGCCTGCTGCGCGATGGCCGCATCGGCAGCAGGGACATCACCGACCTCGTGATGGCGGATGCCGTCGCCAGCGATCTTGGCGCCGGCGTTGCCTTCGCGCGCCACGTCGTGGTCGACCTCGCGAAACCCGATGCGTCGATGACGCTGCTAGCGTCACGGCCCGACGTGATCTTTCACCTTGCCGCGATCGTGTCCGGCGAGGCCGAACAGGATTTCGACAAGGGCTACGCCGTCAATCTCGACGGCACCCGCGCCTTGTTCGAGGCAATTCGCGCACTCGAGCACTACGAGCCCCGCGTCGTCTACACCTCGTCCATCGCCGTGTTCGGCGCGCCATACAATGGCGCCATCGCCGATGACTTCTTTCATACGCCGCTGTCGAGCTACGGCACCCAGAAGGCGATCTGCGAGTTGCTGCTCGCCGACTACAGCCGCCGCGGCTTTCTCGACGGCATCGGCCTGCGGCTGCCGAACATCTGCGTGCGACCGGGCAAGCCCAACGCCGCGTCGTCCGGTTTCTTCTCGAATATTATCCGCGAGCCGCTCGCCGGCCGCGAGGCGGTGCTGCCGGTGGCGGACAGTGTTGGGCAGACCCACGCCAGCCCACGCGCGACGGTGGAATTTCTGCTGCACGCCGCGACGTTGCAGAGCGAACAGCTTGGCGCGCGTCGCACGCTGATGATGCCTGGTGTGCCGGCCTCGGTGGCCGAGCAGATCGCGGCATTGCGTCGTGTCGCGGGCGACGCCGTTGTCGCGCGCATCAGACACGTGCCCGATCCTGTCATCATGGCGATGGTCGCGGGGTGGCCCGCGCATTTCGACACGCCGCGTGCGCTGGCGCTGGGTTTCAGGGCGGAGGCTTGTTTCGATGACATCATCCGTACACACATCGATGATGATCTCGGTGGCACTTTTGTGCGCTAGCCGGTAAGCAAACAATCATGGCGCGAGATATCATATTGGCGGCAGGTGGCATCGTGGTGCAGCGGGCGGAGCCGCCGCGGTTCGCGGTGGTGTGCCTGCGCAAGCGCGCCGACTGGGTACTGCCGAAAGGCAAGCTCGACCTTGGCGAGACGCCGCGCGCGGCGGCGCAACGCGAGGTGCTCGAAGAGACCGGCCACGAAGTCACGATCGGGGAATTTCTCGGCACGCTGGCCTATCCAATCGGCGCTGGAACCAAGGTCGTGCATTACTGGTGGATGGAGGCGGGCGCGGAGCCCTCGCGCAAGCTGATGAAGGACGTTACCGCGGTGGAATGGCTGCCGCTCGACGACGCGCTGGCGCGGCTCAGCCGCAGCCACGAACAGGCCTTCCTGGCGCAAGTCGGGCCACTGGCCATCGCTGCGATGGCGGGCACCGCGCGCGAGGCGAGCGAAGGCCAGATGGACCCGCATCCCTATGTGGCCGCACCGCCGCGCGTCAAGAAGCCGAAGACGCTCCTCGAGAAATTCTGGCGCTGGCTGGGCAGCTAAAGCTCAATCACGTGATCGGCGGCCGCGGCCATTTCGCCTCACCACGCTCCATCACAAAGCGATAGTCGAGCGCATACCACGGCGCCACCACGTCGGATTCGGTCGGATGCGCTTCGTCGTGGCGCGCAAAGTGTCCGATCAAAGCCTGCGTGACGCCAAATTGTACGTCGCTGTCGAGGTTGACGTCATCGTCGGCATAGACCTGCGAGATCAGCGTCTTGAAGCCTGGCTTGTAGATCAGCGCATGGACATGCGCAGGCCGGAACGGATGCCGGTTCTGCGCGTCCAGCAATCGGCCGACCACGCCGTCGGTAGGGATTGGATAGCCGGCCGGCTTGACCGAGCGAAACCAGAACCGGCCCTCGGGGTCGGTGCTGAACTTGCCGCGCAGGTTGAAGTTCTCCTGTGCGGGGTCCTGGTTCTCGTACAACCCGACCGGCGAGGAGTGCCAGATATCGACTTCGGCATTGGCGACCGGCGCGCCGCTTTTGTCGTGCACCACGGCCGTCATGAACATCGCTGGCCCCGGGGTCAGCGAGCGAACGATCGATCCGCCATTCTCAACGCGCGGCGAATTCAGCCGCCAGAACGGCCCGAGCAGGCTTTGCGAGGTCTCGGTGGTGCCGTTGTCGCCGTTGTTGAGCAGGCAGACGAGTGACGACACGCCGAGCGATCCCGCCATCAGGACGGCCTCGTTGTGGGTTTCCGTGGTCCGCTGCCCGATCTCGTTGAGAATCGCCGCGGCGTCGCGGAATTCCTCTTCGGTGAGACGGACCTCGCGGACGAAGGCGTGGACGTGAGTGACCAGCGACAGCATGATCTGCCGCAGGCGCGGGTTCGTCGTCCGGGCCATCACGTCGAGCACAGCCGGCGTGATATCTTCCTGTCGCGTGATGGTCATGGTGCGCTCCCGCGGCCAGGCGCCGTTGATCGCGCCTTCATCGCCCTAGCGGCGGTCATACCGTAATTTCGTGGTTGCCCTCAATGGTGGCGTCGTATGGCCAGAGCAGCTACGCGCTGCGCACGATCACGCCGTACCAACCCAGTCCCTTGTAGGTCTCGTAGCCTGGCGTCGCATGGAACGCGACCAGCGCGCCGGAGCGGTCGTGATAAAAGCCGCTGCGGCCGCCGTTCAAGGCCAGCGAG
>NZ_JAQGJD010000238.1 GCF_028290785.1 Tardiphaga sp.
ATGCCGCGCGTCGCAGCGCTGCTCGACGTGATGCAGGTCTCGGAAATCACCAAGGTGATCTCGCCCGACACCTTTGAGCGCCCGATCTATGCCGGCAACGCGATCCAGACCGTGAAGTCCAAGGACGCCAAAAAGGTCATCACCGTACGCACTTCGACCTTTGCCGCAGCCGCGGGCGAAGGCGGCAGCGCGTCGGTGGAGACCGCTGCGGCGGCCGCCGACCCGGCGCTGTCGAGCTTTGTCGGCGAGGAGGTCGCCAAGAGCGACCGTCCGGAACTGACCTCGGCGAAGATCATCGTCTCCGGTGGCCGCGCCATGCAGAGCCGCGAGAACTTCGCCAAATATATCGAGCCGCTGGCGGACAAGCTCGGCGCCGGCGTCGGGGCTTCGCGCGCCGCGGTGGATGCCGGCTACGCCCCGAACGACTGGCAGGTCGGCCAGACCGGCAAGGTGGTGGCCCCGGAGCTGTACATCGCGATCGGCATTTCAGGTGCCATTCAGCATCTCGCCGGCATGAAGGACTCCAAGGTGATCGTCGCCATCAACAAGGATGAAGACGCGCCGATCTTCCAGGTCGCCGATTACGGCCTGGTGGCGGATCTTTACCAGGCGGTCCCGGAACTGACCGAAGCGCTCGGCAAGTAACGCCGAAAGGCGCGACGCTAAGGTTGATTCGAAACGCCGGCCGGTATCAACGGACTTCGGCCGGTGTTTATGCAATAACAGGGGGCGGTCGCGACGTGGGCGGCCGGTCACCCCGATGAGATGACAAGATGGCGGACATGATCAAAAAGGTCGGCGTGATCGGCTCGGGCCAGATGGGCAACGGCATCGCCCATGTTGCGGCCCTCGGCGGCTTCGACGTGGTGCTTAACGACCTTTCGGCCGAGCGCCTGAAGTCGGCGATGGCCACCATCAACGGCAATCTGTCGCGGCAAGTCTCCAAGAAGATCATCACCGATGACGCCCGCAAGGCGGCCCTTGAGCGGATCGTATCGTCGGATTCCATGGACGGCCTGGCCGACTGCGATCTCGTCATTGAGACCGCCGTCGAGAAGGAAGAGGTCAAGCGCAAGATTTTCCACGATCTCTGCGCCGTGCTGAAGCCGGAAGCCATTGTCGCCTCCAACACCTCGTCGATCTCCATCACGCGCCTTGCGGCCTCCACCGACCGCCCGGAAAAGTTCATCGGTATTCACTTCATGAATCCGGTGCCGCTGATGGAACTGGTCGAGCTCATCCGCGGCATCGCCACCGATGACGCTACCTTCGATGCTTCGAAGGAGTTCGTCAGCAAGCTTGGCAAGCAGATCGCCGTCTCCGAGGATTTCCCCGCCTTCATCGTCAACCGCATCCTGCTGCCGATGATCAACGAGGCGATCTACACGCTGTATGAAGGCGTCGGCAATGTCGAAGCCATCGATGCCGCCATGAAGCTCGGCGCGCACCATCCGATGGGCCCGCTCGAACTGGCCGATTTCATCGGCCTCGATACCTGCCTGTCGATCATGCAGGTGCTGCACGAAGGCCTCGCCGACTCCAAGTACCGGCCGTGCCCGCTGCTGGTGAAGTACGTCGAAGCCGGCTGGCTCGGCCGCAAGACGCAGCGCGGGTTTTACGACTATCGCGGCGAGAAGCCGGTCCCGACCCGCTGATCTCGTCGCCCGGATAAGTCATCGCGCCGCGCAGCGGCGAGATGACGCCATCCGGGGACGGCGCTTCAACGGACAGGCCGGCCCCGGATGTCGCTCCGCTCATCCGGGCTACGCCGATGCCTTCGTCAGACAACCATCCGCAGCAGCTGCGTCACCGCCGGCACCAGGCTGACGATCGTGGCAACGGCGATGCCGAGCCCGAGCAGATGCGCCGCCAGCACGATGTGCATCGTCATCCCCGCACGTACTGCGCTTCGCCCATGCCGAACGACCAGTTCTCCGGCAGGACCTCGACAAGATTGATGAAGATGTCCTCGGGCCGCAGGCCGGGGGTTTCGGTCAGCCGTTCGACGATCCGTCGGTACAGCGCCTGCTTCTTCTCCAGCGGGCGGGTGTTGCTGACGGTGAGCTGGATGATCACCAGGTCGTCGCTGCGCTGGATCCCGAGATAGTCCGGACCGTAGATGAAATTCTCGCCGTCATGCTCGGTCACGGTGATGAAGCGGTCGCCCTCGGGCACGTCAAAAGTTTCGCGCAGTGCGAGGTAGATGTTTTCGCCGATCGCCTGGCGGTAGGCGGCGGGCTTGCCGCGTCGGAGTGAAATCTGAGCCAGCGGCATTGTCGTCTCCTGTGAAAGTATGGACGCCAAAGACATAGCGCCGGGTTGATCATTGGAAAACGGTATGAAATAATATTTCAATGATGCTGAATTTAAATGGCTGGCTATGAAAACCTTGGATGTTGAGGCCGTGCAGGCATTTGTGCTGGTGGCCGATCTGGCCAGCTTCACCCGCGCCGCCGAGGCAATGGGCAGCACCCAGTCGGCGGTCAGCCTGAAGATCAAGCGGCTGGAGAGCGGGCTCGGCCGGCGGCTGTTCGAGCGCACGCCGCGCTTGGTGCGGCTGTCGGCGGAGGGCATCGCGTTTCTGGCTTCGGCGCGCAACCTGGTCGCGGCCCATCAAATGGCGATCGGCGCCTTTGCCGTGGAGCGCCGCCGCCTCGTGGTAGGGATGAGCCATCACCTCGGCGGCCCCGATCTGGCGCAGGTGTTGAGGCGCATGAATGCCTCCGACCCAGGCCTGGTGATCGAGCTGCGTATCGACACCTCGCGGGTCATGCTGGAGGCGTTCGATAATGGTGCGCTGGATGCCGCCATCGTGCTGCGCGGCGAGGCTCGCCGCGGCGATGGCGAGCTTCTGCTCAACGAGGGTTTTGGCTGGATGGCCGCGCCGGATTTCAGCCATCCGCCCGGCGAGCCGCTGCGGCTGGCCACCCAGGCCCAACCCTGCATCGTGCGGACCATGGCCATAGGCGCGCTCGATGCCGCCGGTATCCCGTGGACCGAGGTGTTCGTCGGTGGCGGCGTGGCGACTATCGGTGCGGCGATTTCCGCCGGTCTGGCGGTGGCCGCGCTGGCGCGCCGCGTCGCGCCGGCGGACTGCGTCGATCTCGGACCGCGGCTCGGCCTGCCCAAATTGCCCGGCTGCGAGGTGATGCTGTACTCGAATCTCACCGACGCCCGGGCCCGCGGTGCGCTGCGCACCCTCGGCGCCGCATTTCGGGCCAATGCGGGGTAATGGACGCGTCGCAGAAACATTCGTTAACGGTTGGCCGGCTATACCGTCCGCAGTACGGAGTATGCGTTTATGGATATGAGCCTGGTTAGCAGCGCCCTCGCCATGCAGGCGGCGGGAACGCAGGGGCAGATCGCCACCACGATCCTGAAATCGAACGCCGATGCGGAGAAATCCGCAGTACTCACGCTGCTCGGCGCCGCCCAGCAGTCGTCGCAGGCCAATCTGGCCGCCGGCGTCGGTGGCCAGGTGGATATCGCCGCTTAATCCCCAATTCGCGGGCCTCTTGTCCCGGATGCATTGCAGTGCGCCCCGCTTGGGGCGCGGTGCATTGCTGATCCGGGACCGTACCAATCTCCAGAGCCCGCGACGATCCCGGCTCTGCGGAGCGGCATGAAGAATGCCGCACCGCGTCCGGGACAGGTGGTTCCTAGAGCCCCGCCGCGGTCGGCTTCACCGCCGCCTTGATCAGCTTGACCGCGTCGTCGCTGGCCCACTCTGCGGGACCGGCGATAGTGGCGATCTCGCAGCCCTTGCCATCCACCAGCACCGAGGTCGGCATGCCCAGTGCGCGGCCGATGCCCTTGAGATCCTGGAACACCTTGGCATTGGCGTCGGTGAAATAGGCCAGCTTGCTCAGATTGCCGTCCCTCAGGAACGCCTTCGGCTTCTGCGGGTCGCGGGTGTCGATATTGATCGCCACCACCTCGAAATCTGCACCGCCGAGCTGGCCCTGCAGCGCGTCCAGCGCCGGCATTTCCTTGCGGCACGGCACGCACCAGGTCGCCCACAGATTCACCAGTACCGTCTTGCCGCGCCAGTCCGACAGCCTTTTGGGCTGGCCGTCGGCATCGAGAAACGCCAGGTCCGGCAGTTTAAGCGGCGCCGTCGCCATGGTCAGCGCCGCCACCTCGCCATGGGCCAGCGGGGAGAGCTTCTTTGATAGCGCCACCGCCGGCCTGCAGTCCGGATCGCCGGACGTGGTGCGGGTGTCGCTGAACCTCGAGACCGCCGCGTAGCCGATCACGGCGCCGACCAGCACCGAGCCCAGCACGATCAGCTTGCGGCGCATCGGTCGAGGGGCGGGCAGGGAAGGCGGCACGTCGGGCATATCGTTTGGCATCCAGTGTCAGTTGCGGCTATGGAGGGGCTTATACGGAGAGTCAACATTGCCCGGTAGGGCAGCGATGCCTCGCCCGATCAATTTGAAGATCAGCGGCAAGTCGGGAAGACAATCATGGCAGGTACGAGCAACAAGATGTGGGGCGGCCTGTTCGGCGAGAACCCCGACGCAATCATGGAGGAAATCAACGTCTCCATCGACGTCGATCGCGCCCTCTACGCGCAGGACATTGCCGCCTCCAAGGCCCACGCCGCCATGCTTGCCGCGCAGGGCATTATCACCGCAAAAGATGCGAAAAATATCGCCGGCGGTCTAGACACGATCCTGTCAGAGATCACCAAGGGCAAGTTCACGTTCAAGCGTGCGCTCGAGGACATTCACATGAATGTCGAGAGCCGGCTCGGCGAGCTGATTGGCCCGGCTTCGGGCCGGCTGCACACCGCGCGCTCGCGCAACGACCAGGTCGCCACCGACTTCCGCCTGTTCGTTCGCGACACCCTGGATGCCCTGGATGACGCCTTCGCCGCGTTCCAGCGTGCGCTGGTCGACCGCGCGCTGGAGCACGCCGGCACCGTGATGCCCGGCTTCACCCATCTGCAGACCGCGCAGCCCGTCACCTTCGGCCATCATTTGATGGCCTATGTGGAGATGGCTGCGCGCGACCGCGGCCGCTTCGCCGATGCCCGCAAGCGCCTCAACGAGAGCCCGCTTGGCGCCGCCGCGCTGGCCGGCACGTCGTTCCCGATCGACCGTCACGCCACCGCCAAGGCGCTCGACTTCGACCGCCCCATGAACAATTCGCTCGACGCGGTGTCGGACCGCGACTTCGTGCTGGAGACGCTGTCGGCCGCCTCGATCGCCGCGGTGCATCTGTCGCGCTTCGCCGAGGAAATCGTGATCTGGACCTCGCCGCTGGTCGGCCTCGTCAGGCTCTCCGACAAATTCACCACCGGCTCCTCGATCATGCCGCAGAAGCGCAATCCCGACGCCGCCGAGCTGGTGCGCGCCAAGACCGGCCGCGTCATCGGCGCGCTGACCGGCTTGCTGATCGTGATGAAGGGCCTGCCGCTGGCCTATCAAAAGGACATGCAGGAGGACAAGCAGGGCGCCATGGAGGCGTTTTCCGCGCTGTCGCTGGCAGTCCGCGCCATGACCGGCATGGTCCGCGACCTCGTGCCGGACGAAGCCCGGATGCACGCCGCCGCCGGCGAGGGCTACGCTACCGCCACCGACCTGGCCGACTGGCTGGTGCGGACGCTGAAAATGCCGTTTCGCGATGCCCACCATGTCACCGGCAAAATCGTCGGCCTTGCCACCAAGGCCGGCGTGCCGCTGCACGAACTGCCGCTCAAGGAGATGCAGGCGGTCGAGCCGAAGATTACGGCGGCGGTGATGGCCGTGCTGTCGGTGGAATCCTCGGTGAAAAGCCGCGTCAGTTATGGCGGCACCGCGCCGAAGAACGTCACGGCGCAAGCCAAGGCCTGGCTCAAGCGACTGGAAAAAGAGCAGAAATCGGGCTGAGCGGGGAGAGGGAAGCACGCCGCTCTCGCGCCTTAAATGGATCGGACGCTAGGCCTCGCCAGCACGGGGCAATCTTTGTATGGTGCGGCTGAATTTGGGGAAATTGCCGTGAATCGTTCGATCCGCCCTGCGTCTTCGCGATGGGCTTTTGTTGTTCTGACCGTTTCCGCGCTGGCGCTGGCCGGCTGCGGCCGCAAGGGTGGCCTTGACCTGCCGCCGCAATCCTCGGCACAGCCGCTGGCATCGTCGGCCGCAGCGGCGCCGACCGAGGAATCGCAGTCGGCCGCCAACAAGGGCTCATCGCTGTTCGCGCCGTCGTCCGGCGTCGATGACGCTCCGCCGGCCGCCACGAAGGGCCGCAAGAAACCGTTCCTTCTCGACCCGCTGCTGGACTGAGCTGCCATGCGCCATTTTGAATATCGCAACGGCGTGCTCCACGCCGAGGGCGTGAGTATTGCTGCCATGGCGGAAGCCGTGGGTACGCCGTTCTATTGCTATTCGACCGCCACGCTGGAGCGGCATTATCGCGTTTTCAGCGAGGCCTTTGCCGACGTGAAGTCGCTCGTCTGCTACGCCATGAAGGCCAATTCCAACCAGTCGGTATTGCGCACGCTGGCAAAGCTTGGCGCCGGCGCCGATGTGGTTTCCGGCGGCGAGCTGAAGCGGGCGCTGGCCGCCGGCATTCCGCCCGGCAAAATCCTGTTCTCCGGCGTCGGCAAGACCGCGGCCGAGTTGCGCGCCGCGCTCGCCGAAGACATCTTGTGCATCAACGTCGAGTCCGAGCCGGAACTCGAATTGCTCTCGGCACTCGCCACCGAGATGGGCCGCGTCGCGCGTATCTCGATCCGGGTCAATCCGGACGTCGATTCCGGCGGCCACGCCAAGATCACCACCGGCAAGTCCGAGAACAAGTTCGGCATCCCGCTGTCCAGCGCGCGCGCGGTCTATGCCCGCGCGGCGAAGTTGCCCGGCATCCAGGTCACCGGCGTCGATATGCATATCGGCAGCCAGATCGTCGATCTTGCGCCGATGGAGGCTGCGTTCCGGTTGCTGTCGGATTTCGTCACCGTGCTGCGCAGCGACGGCCATACCATCCAGCACGTCGACTTCGGCGGCGGGCTCGGCATTCCCTATTACGAGGACCGCGCGGTGCCGCCGGAGCCCGCGGCCTACGCCGCCATGGTCAAGCGCGTCACCCATAATCTCGGCTGCACGCTGATGTTCGAGCCCGGCCGCATGATCGTCGGCAATGCCGGGATTCTTGTCGCTCGCGTGATCTATGTGAAGCACGGCGACGGCAAGAATTTCGTCATCATTGACGCCGCCATGAACGACCTGATCCGGCCGACCTTGTACGAGGCCTATCACGAGATATTGCCGGTGGCGGCGCCGGTGCCCGGCGCGCCGACCATCATCGCCGACGTGGTCGGCCCGGTCTGCGAGACCGGCGATTACCTGGCGCTGGATCGCAACCTGCCGCTGCCGAAGCCTGGCGACCTGATCGCCGTGATGACCGCCGGCGCCTACGGCGCGGTGCAGGCGGGGACCTACAACACCCGCGCGCTGGTCCCGGAAGTTCTGGTCAACGGCGACCAATACGCCGTGGTGCGCCCGCGCGTGGAGGTCGAAGACCTGATCGCCATGGATACGACTGCGCCGTGGTTGTGAGCTTTTCACCTCTCCCCGCTCTTTGCGGGGAGAGGTCGGAATGCGCGCTTAGCGCCCATTCCGGGTGAGGGGCGGGGCACACGGCTCAATTCAATTTTGTCATTTGTTCGCAATATCCCTCACCCCAGCTCTCTCCCCGCAAGCGCGGGGCGAGGGAGCTCACCGGTGGTGCTCAATCACCTTTGCGATCCCCTCACGCCTTCGTGACCCTATCCGCGCCGAATCGACTTAGGCTCGCGGATTGCATGGGAAGCTGCAGTCGCCCTGCCACGCCTCAATGCCGCCGCCGTGCTAGTGTGCTGTGCCATAACCTCGGAGATCGTCGTTGAGCGCCACGCCCCCCGAACGACCAGAGTCCGACGCTGACGCACCCGTGCAGCTTCAGCTGACCCAGGCGCTGGAGCGCGCCCGGATCGCGATTGCCTGGGAGCGGTCCTGGCCGTATCTCGGCCGCCTGCTCAGCGTCGTCGGCCTGTTCCTCGTCGCCTCCTGGGTAGGCTTGTGGCTGGCGCTGCCATCGATCGCCCGCGCCATCGGCCTTGCGCTGTTCGCGCTCGCTGCGCTGGCGGCGCTGTTTCCCCTGATCAAGTTCCGCTGGCCGTCACGCGAAGACGGTCTGGCTCGCCTCGACCGCGGTAGTGGCATCAGGCATCGCCCGGCCACTGCGCTCACCGATACGCTATCGACGCAGGATCCGATGGCCCGTGCGCTGTGGCTGGTGCAGCGCGAGCGTACCCTGAGCTCGCTGAACAAGATTCGCGCCGGCCTGCCGTCGCCGCGCCTTGCCATCCACGATCCCTGGGCGCTGCGCGCGCTGGTGGTGGTGTTGCTGTTCGCGACCTGGATCGCCGCCGGTGGCGAACGTGGCACGCGCATCATGGCGGCATTCAACTGGAACGGCGTGCTGGCGCCGGCCAATGTCCGCGTCGATGCCTGGGTCACCCCGCCGCTCTATACCGGCAAGCCGCCGATCATCCTGTCCGCCGCCAACAAGGACGCCGCCGACGCGGCGGTGCTGCCGGTGCCGGCCGGCAGCACGCTGATCGTGCGCTCCAGCGGCGGCGCGCTCGACGTCGTGCTGACCGGCGGCGTCAGCGAAGTCGCGCCTGCGGCGGAAGCGCCGAAGGGCACCAGCGAGAAGCATTTCGCGATTGCCGCCGACGGCACCGCCCATGTTCGCGCGCCCTCCGGCCAGCCGCTATGGAAGTTCACCGCCACCGCCGACCGCGCGCCGACCATCTCGCTGGCCAAGGATCCGGAGCGCCAGGCGCGAGGCTCGCTGCAGATGTCCTACAAGCTCGAGGACGACTACGGCGTCACCGAAGCCCATGCCCAATTCGCCGCGCGCGCCTCGGACGCCAAAGGCGCAAAGCCGCGGCCGCTGTTCGATGCGCCTTCCTTCTCGCTGGTGCTGCCCAATGCGCGCACCCGCAACGGCGTCGGCCAGACCGTCAAGGATCTCAGCGAGGATCCCTATGCCGGCGCCGAGGTCACGCTGACGCTGACCGCCAAGGACGAGGCCGGCAACGAGGGCAAGAGCGAGCCGTTCAATACAAGGCTGCCGGAGCGGCTGTTCACCAAGCCGCTGCCGCGTGCGCTGATCGAGCAGCGTCGCATTCTGGCGCTCGACGCCAACCAGAACGGCCAGGTCGCGCTGGCGCTGGACGCGCTGATGATCGCGCCGGAAGCGTTCACGCCGGAAGCAGGGCAATATCTCGGCCTGCGCAGCGTCTCCAGCCAGCTCGACCGCGCCCGCACCGATGCGGCGTTGCGCGAGGTGGTGGCCTCGCTGTGGTCGCTCGCCGTCACCATCGAGGATGGCGACATCACCGATGTCGACAAGGCGCTGAAGGCGGCGCAGGACGCGCTGAAGCAGGCGCTGGAGCGCGGTGCCAGCGACGAGGAAATCAAGAAGCTCACCGAGAACCTGCGCGCCGCTCTGGACAATTTCCTGAAGCAGCTTGCCGAAAAGATGAAGCAGAATCCGCAGCAGCTGGCGCGTCCGCTCGACAAGAACACCAAGGTGATGCGGCAGCAGGATCTCAACAACATGATCGAGCGCATGGAGCGGCTGTCGCGCTCCGGCGACAAGGACGCCGCCAAGCAACTGCTTGAGCAGATGCAGCAGATGCTGGAAAACCTGCAGATGGCGCAACCCGGCCAGCAGGGCGACGGCGAGATGGAGCAGGCGCTGAACGAGCTCGGCGACATGATCCGCAAGCAGCAGCAATTGCGCGACAAGACCTTCAAGCAGGGTCAGGAGTCGCGCCGCGACCGCTCGCGCAACGGCAAGCCGGAGCAGGGCATGGGCGATCTGCAGCAGGACCAGCAAGGCCTGCGCGACCGGCTGAAGAAATTGCAGGACCAGCTCGCCAAGCAGGGCATGGGCCAGGGGCAAAAAGGCCAGAAGGGTCAAAAAGGCGAGAAGGGCCAAGGCGGCCAGGGTGAGCAGGGCCAGCAGGGCGACCCCGGCGATGGGGACGGTGACGGCGATGGTCTCGGCGACGCCGATTCCGCCATGGGCGATGCCGGCGGCCGGCTCGGCGAAGGCAACGCCGACGGCGCGGTGGATTCCCAGGGCAAGGCGCTGGATGCGCTGCGCAAGGGCGCGCAGTCGCTGGCGCAGGCGATGCAGCAGGGCGAGGGCGAAGGCCAGAGCGATGGCCCCGGCAACAACCCGGGCCGCCAGCAGAGCGGCGGCCGCGAGAGCGATCCGTTGGGACGCCCGCTGCACGGTCGCGAACTCGGCGACGACCTCACGGTGAAGATCCCCGGCGAGATCGACGTGCAGCGCGTCCGCCGCATCCTCGAAGAACTCCGTCGCCGCCTCGGCGACACCACGCGCCCGCAACTCGAACTCGATTACATCGAGCGGCTGCTGAAGGACTATTGATTCAGCCGCAGCCGTCATTGCGAGGAGCGAAGCGACGCGGCAATCCAGAAGGCCACAAGCGAAGACTGGATTGCTTCGTCGCAAGGGCTCCTCGCAATGACGGCGGAGTGGCCGTGGCCCCGTAACGGCGGCTGCGACGCGCGTTATTCCCTTGTCCGCGACGCCAGCGCATCCGCCACGGCGGTGCGGATGTCGGCCACCGAGAACGGCTTGGTCACGACATCATGCACGATCGCGTTCAATCCCGAGGCGCGTTCGCGCTGGTCGGCGAAGCCGGTCATCAGCAGAATCGTGAGGTCGGGGAAATCGCGCGCGGCGGCCAGCGCCAGCGCAATGCCGTCCATGATCGGCATCTTGATGTCGGTGAGCAGCAGGTCGAACGCGCCGTCCTGGTCGGTCAGGATCTCCAGCGCCTCGGCGCCGTCTTCGGCGGTGACGATCTCATGGCCGTCCAGCGCGATGGCGCGGGCCACCAGCACGCGCATGGATTCCTCGTCGTCGGCAATCAGGATACGCGGCATGACAACTCCATCGAACTCAGGTCGCCAGTTAGTTAGGCTGCCAAATTAGCTGGCAAGGTCGCGCTTGTTGAAGAAGCGCACGTCGAGGCTACGGCCTTCCGCGGGCGGCGAAGCCAGCCGTGAACGAAACCAGGCCTTGTCGCCGGGATTGAGGCCCTGCTGTTCCAGAACCGCGCTCCAGGCGTAAATCTCGGTGCCCTGGGCGTCGCGAACGATAAAACGCAGCCGCGGCAGCGCCACCGGGATGCTGCGGCTCTCGCCGACGATATGGCCTTCGATCACCAGCACCGGCTTGTCGTCCACGGTCTCGGTCGAGACCTTGACGTCCTTGAACGCCAGCCCGCGCAAATTCACATTCAGTCCGACCATCTGGTAGAAGGTCGCGGTCTGCGGCAGCAGCTTGACCACATCGACGCGCCAGATCATCAGCGCCAGCGTCAGCGCGGCCATGCCGGCGCAGGCGAATGAAAGGTTGAGGCGCGGCAGATAGGGAACGCGCAACGAAATCTTCGGCGCGAAGCGGCGCAGGGCGGCCAGTCGAGAAGCGCGCGCGAAACGGGGCCCCGCGACATCGTCGTCGCGCGCCATCGTGGTCCAGTCGGACTCGTCCTTGGGCTCGGCCGGCCAGTCCGCGGAAATCGAGGGGCTGTCGATCACGGGAACGCCGGGTTCCGCGGCGGCCTCGGGTTCGTCTTCGGTAAGCCCCCAGGCGCTCATGTCCTCGTCGGGATCCGGCTCGGCCATGGCCGGGACGCGGACTTCGGCGCGGGCGAGATCCTCCGGCCGCGCCAGCCAGACCTCCTTGCAGCGGGAACAGCGGACGGTGCGCCCGGTGTCGCCAAAGGTGGCCGGATTGACGGCATAGGATGTCGTACAATGGGGGCAAACGATATGCATGGAGCGGGTCGCCGATGACATGGCCGCAGGCTACAAGATGACCGTTAACGAATCGGAAACCATAACGGCCACACAAGCAATAAGCGGTTATTCGATCGGCGGTCATGGGACCGTCTTGTCTCTCATCGAACGGAGCTGAATGTGGTCCGGTTCGAAAATGTCGGTTTGCGCTACGGGCTTGGCCCGGAGATTCTGCGCGACCTCAATTTCGAGATCCCCGCGCACTCGTTCCAGTTCCTGACCGGCCCGTCCGGCGCCGGCAAGACCTCGTTGCTGCGGCTGCTGTTCCTGTCGATGCGGCCGACCCGCGGCCTGGTCAACCTGTTCGGCAACGACATCTCGCTGCTCGGCAAGGACGAGATCGCCGACCTGCGCAAGCGGATCGGCATCGTGCTGCAGGATTTCCGCCTGCTCGACCATATGACCACCTACGAGAACGTGGCGCTGCCGTTCCGGGTGATGGGCCGCGACGAATCCACCTATCGCCGCGAGGTCATCGACCTCCTGAAATGGGTCGGACTCGGCGAGCGCATGGATGCGTTGCCGCCGATCCTGTCCGGCGGCGAGAAGCAGCGCGCCGCGATCGCGCGCGCGGTGATAGCCCGGCCGCTGCTGCTACTGGCCGACGAGCCGACCGGCAACGTCGATCCGACTTTGGGCCGCCGGCTGCTGCGGCTGTTCATCGAGCTTAACAAGTCCGGCACCGCGGTGATCATCGCGACCCATGATATTACATTGATGGACCAATACGATGCACGCCGCATGGTGCTGCATCAGGGACGGTTGCACATCTATGAGTAGATCCGGCGACGAGCATGGCGCGCTGATGGACCTCGGGCATGACACCCCGCAGGTTCCGGCGAAGGCGCGCAACACCTCGCCGATCGTGCCACGCGGCTCCATTGCCGGCCGCGCGCTAGTGGCCGTGGTCGCCATCATGACGTTCCTCGCTTCGATTACCACCGGTGCGGTACTGCTGATCTCGGCCTCGGCATCGGAATGGCAGTCCGAAGTCGCCAGCGAGATCACCATCCAGGTCAAGCCGATGGGCGGGCGCGACCTCGAACGCGATACGCTCGCGGTGGCTGATGCAGTGCGCGCGCAGCCGGGCATCGTCGAAGTGCGGCCCTATACCAAAGCGGAATCCGCCAGCCTGCTGGAGCCCTGGCTCGGCACCGGCCTGTCGCTCGACGACCTGCCGGTACCGCGCGTCATCATCGCCCGCGTCTCGCCGGGCACCGCGCTCGACATTGCCGGCCTGCGCAACCGCGTCACCCAGGCGGTGCCCAATTCCAGTGTTGACGATCACCGCGCCTGGATCGAGCGGATGCGCTCGATGACCTCGGCTACCGTGCTGGCCGGTCTTGGCATTTTGGCGCTTGTGATCATCGCTACCATCATCTCGGTATCCTTCGCCACCCGTGGCGCGATGGCGGCGAACCGCCCGATCGTCGAGGTGCTGCACTTCGTCGGCGCCGGCGACCGCTTCATCGCCAACCGTTTCTTCCGGCACTTTTTGCGGCTCGGCTTGCAGGGCGGCGTGATCGGCGGCGGCGCTGCCATGCTAGCGTTCGGCTTCTCGGAATCCGTCGCGAGCTGGTTTTCCGGGACCCCGGTGGGCGATCAGTTTGCGGCCTTGCTGGGGACGTTCTCGCTGCGGCCGTCGGGCTATTTCGCACTTGCGGTGCAGGCCGCGTTGATTGCGGGAATCACCGCCTGGGCGTCGCGGCGCACGCTGTTTTCGACACTGAACGACATCGACTGATGCGCAGGGCGTGGTCCGCAATGCTCACGCCCTGAACCGGAATGGCGCTAGCATCGCCAACCGTGCGGAAATAACTAGGCTTGCAACCAGACTGGTTAACGAGACTTAGAACCAAACTTGGCTGCAGAGGATGACGCGCCATTACGATGACCTTGCCGCTCGACCAGGATCCGCTCGATGACGCCGTGGCCCCGCCGTCGCCGCCGCGCCGCCGCGTGGTGCGAGCGGCCATCGTGGTGGCTTTTGCGCTCGGTTTCCTGTTTGGCGCCATCGGCTTCGTCGGCTTCCTGTCACAGCTGCGTAGTGGCGAGCTGAAGCCCACCCGCAATGCCGACGGAATCGTGGTGCTGACCGGCGGCTCGTCCCGCGTCGCGGACGCGATGGAGTTGCTCGCCGGCGGCTACGGCAAGCGGCTGCTGATTTCCGGCGTGCATCCCACCAACGGCGTCAGCGAGATTTCCCGTACCCTGCCGGACAGCGAGCGGTTGCTGACCTGCTGCGTCGATCTGGATCGCTCCGCGGTCAATACCCGCAGCAACGCGGTGGAGACCAAGCGCTGGGCGCATGAGCGCGGCTTCCGTTCGCTGATCGTGGTGACCTCGAATTACCACATGCCGCGCGCCATCGTCGAACTGTCGCACGAGATGCCGGACATCGAGCTGATCCCGTTCTCGGTCATCGGCGACAAATGGCGCGACGAACCGTGGTGGTTCAGTGGCCCGACGCTGCGGTTACTGCTATCGGAATATGCCAAATATCTCGCCGCGGAAGTGCGGGTGCGGCTGGCGGAGGTCGGCCTCGACCTGGTGCCGGAAGCCAGCGCCCCGCCTGCCGACGCGCCGCGCAAGCCGGCAACGGCTTCTGCCAACTGATCGGAATGTCATGGTCTCGATTTTTGTGCGTTCGTTGATTTACAACGTGCTGTTCTATGTCGTGCTGGTGTTCTGGATACTGGTGGCGATCCCGACCTTCGTGCTGCCGCCGCGCGCCTTCATGGCCGTCGCAAAAGCCTGGGCGCGTAGCAGCGTCTGGCTGATGCGGGTGGTGTGCAATACCCGGACGGACTATCGCGGCCTCGAAAAGATTCCCGCCGGGCCGCTGATCGTCGCGTCCAAACATCAGTCGACGTGGGAGACCTTTGCGCTGATGCAATTCTTCGATGCGCCGCTGTTCATCTACAAGCGCGAGCTGGCCTGGATCCCGTTCTTCGGCTGGTACCTGCAGAAGTCGAAGATGATCGGCGTCGATCGCGACGGCGGGCTGCGTTCGCTGATGGACATGGCGCGCCGCGCGCCGAAGGAAATCCGCAGCGGCCGGCAGTTGATCATCTTTCCCGAGGGCACCCGCACACCGGTCGAGGCGCCGCCGGACTACAAGACCGGCGTCGGCCAGATCTACGTCAATTCGGGCGTGCCGTGCCTGCCGGTGGCGCTGAATTCCGGCCTGTTCTGGCCGCGCCGCACGTTCCTGCGCTATCCCGGCACCCTGGTGGTAGAATTCCTTGATCCGTTGCCGCCGGGGCTTTCGCGAAAAGAGTTCATTGCCGCGATTAGCACTTCGATCGAGGAAGCCACCGACCGCATCGTGGCGGCAGCCCGCGTCGAGCAGGCGCAACTGTTCGGCCGGGTGCCGAACCAGGCGGCGAAAGACGGATAGTGTTTTGCGACATCCTCTCCACGAGTCGTCCCCGCGGTCGCGGGGACGACGGGCGGAGAGGCCCGGCAGCCTCACTCCTCCTGCTCACCCCTGCAGCATCAGCGCGAGCCGATGCAGTTGCGCGTCGCGAAATCCCTCCGCCTCGATCGCCTTTACCGTCGATAGCACGTAGTCGCGGTTGGCGCCGGAGCGGCCGTGGCCCTGCTTCACGAAATGTAGCTGCTCGGTGAGGCTCAGCCGCCCGGCATATTGCACATGGCCGCGGTCGACCACATAGGCCAGTGCGCTGACGCGGTCCCGCGCGGCATTTTCGAGCCACACCGAACGCATCACCTCGTGATAGACGCCGGTGGTCTGCTCGCGTTCGCGCAAATAGGCGATGGTTTTCGCCCGCTGCTTCGCCGCGACCCGGAAGGCGATGCCGCGGCAGGCGCCGCCGCGATCGAGGCCGAGCACCAGGCCGGGCTTTTCCGGGGTGCCGCGGTGGTCGAAGGAATAGACGCACAAAGCCCGGTGCTCGCCGATCAGCCGCGCCGGCACCTGCTCGACAAAGTCGAAGCCGGGCCGCCACATCAGTGAGCCGTAGCCGAACACCCAGAGGTCGCTGTCGGAGTCCGATTCGGGGGTGGAGATCGTTGCCATGACGCCGAACTAGCAGATACTGCGGCGGCACGCGACGCGGGCCGGCGCAACTCGGGCCTGCACGGGCCGGATAATGCCCGCACCATCGCTGATTTGACAAAATCATAGGCTCTACGTCCCGCCATGTCCGATTTTGCCCTGCCGACCCGGCGCCGCCTGTGGCCCGTTTTCATCATGCCCGTCCTCGTCGTCGTCCTGGCGGCGGCATGGACCGGCTTCTGGTTCTACGCCGCGTCCAAGGTCGATGAGGAAGTCGATGTCTGGCGCGCCCGCGAGGCTGCGGCCGGGCGAATCTACGATTGCAACAACCGCTCGGTGGCGGGTTTCCCGTTCCGGCTCGAGGTCCGCTGCAGCGGCGTCAGCGTGGCGCTGCTGTCGCAGACCGCGGGCCAGGCCGCGACGCAGGCGCCGCTCACCGCCAAACTCGCCGAAATTCTGGTGGTCGCCCAGATCTACACGCCGAAGCAGCTGATCGCCGAGTTCAAGGCGCCGGCGATCCTGTCGGATCGCGGCCAGCCGGCCATGGTGGTGAACTGGTCGACCGCGCGCAGCAGCATCATCGGATTGCCGGGTACGCCGGAGAGCGCCGACATCGTGTTCGACGACGCCTCGGTGGACCG
>NZ_JAQGJD010000241.1 GCF_028290785.1 Tardiphaga sp.
ACGTCACCATGGCGTTCGGCACCGGCGGCCTGACCCAGTTCGCCGATACCAACGGTAACGCCCAAGTCAACCAGCTGCAGCCTGACGGTTATGCCGCCGGCCAGTTGGAGAGCGTCTCGGTCAGCAACGAGGGTCGCGTCGTCGGTAGCTACTCCAACGGCCGCAACATCGATCTGGCGGAGGTCAGCGTCGCCACCTTCAACGGCGCCGACTTCCTGAAGCGCATCGATGGCGGTGCGTTCGAGGTCACCAACGAATCCGGCGAGCCGCTGTACGGCAAGGGCGGTAGCATCTCCGGCTCGTCGCTGGAATCGTCCAACACCGATATCGCCGACGAGTTCACCAAGCTGATCGTCACCCAGCAGGCCTATTCGGCAAATACCAAGGTGATCACGACGGCGAACACGATGGTGCAGGATCTGCTGAACGTGATGCGATAGTCCGCGCGGCATTTGCCGGCGGCGTTTTTCGAGAGCGGTAGTATGTCATGAGTTTGAACGACGCACTCTCCATTGCAATGTCCGGCTTGCGCGCCAATCAGGCCGCAATGTCGCTGGTCTCGTCGAACGTCGCCAACGCGGAAACGCCTGGTTATGTCAAAAAGACGATCAACCAGGTTACGACGAACTCCGGGGCGTATGGCAGCAACGTCTCCGTTGTCGGCGTCAATCGCGAACTCGACCAGTATATCCAGGCCCAGCTACGCACGGAAACCTCCGGCGCGGGCTACGCGTCGCTGAAATCGAACTTCCTGCAGCAGCTGCAAGGCATGTACGGTAATCCGGGCTCGGTCGGCACGCTGGAGGCGGCGTTCAGCAGCCTGACCACTGCAGTGCAGGCGCTCTCGACCAGCGCCGACAGCCAGTCGGCGCGGATCGGCGTCGTCAATGCGGCGGCAGTGCTGTCCCAGCAGCTCAACTCGATGACGCAAGGCATCCAGAGCCTGCGCGGCGCCGCCGAGAACGGCATCAGCGATTCCGTCAAGACCGCCAACGGTCTGATGAAGCAGATCGCGACCATCAACAACCAACTGGCGGCCAATCCGAACGGCGGGACATCGACGGATTCACCGACCGCCGCATTGCTCGACCAGCGCGACCAGTACGTCACCCAGCTATCCGAACTGATGGACATCCGCGTCACCACCAATGGCGCCAACCAGATCACCGTGTTCACCGGGTCCGGCGTGCAGCTGGTCGGCCAGGAAGCCGCCACGCTGTCGTTCAACGCGCAGGGAACGGTGACCCCGAACACGACGTGGGATCCCACGACGTCGAAGAGCACGCTCGGCTCGGTCGTCGTCTCGTTCGCCAATGGTGGATCGATCGACCTGACCGCCAGCGGCGCGATCAAGTCAGGCAAGATCGCGGCCTACACCGAACTGCGCGACAAGACGCTGGTCGAAGCGCAGGATCAGCTCGACCAGTTCGCGGCCTCGCTCTCGAGCGCGCTGTCCGACAAGACGACTGCGGCAACCGTGACGTCGCCGACAGCCGGCACGCAGGCGGCCACCATCGATGTTTCCGGAATGAAGTCCGGCAACGTCATGCATCTGACCTACACCGATGCCAGCAATGTGCAGCATCAGGTCTCGCTGGTGCGCGTCGACGATCCCAACGTGTTGCCGCTGTCGAACAGTTTGACTACCGATCCGAACGACGAAGTGTACGGGATCGATTTTTCGAGCAGCCCCGCATCGATCGTGGCGCAGATCAATACCGCGCTGAACGGCAAGCTCACGGTTTCCGGCGCGTCGCTTTCCGCGCTGACGGTTCAGAACAACCCCACCCTGACCACGCTCACGGCGGCGTCGGTCACGACGACGGCGTTGCCGGGCTCGCTGACCAGCGGCAGTCCGCAACTGTCGCTGTTCACCGACAATGGCTCCGCCTACACCGGCGCGCTCAGCACGTCGGGTTCGCAGATGACCGGCCTCGCGGGGCGTCTCGCCGTCAACACCGGGCTGATTGCCGATCCGTCCAAGCTGGTGCTGTACGGACCGACGACGGCCGCCGGCGATACCACCCGCGCCGATTTCATCACGGCGCAACTGACGACGGCGAAATTCCAGTATACGCCGTCCGAGGGCGTGGGCAGCGCCACCAAGCCGTTCAGCGGCACGCTACTGAGCTACATGCAGCAGTTCACCAGCGCCCAGGGCGCCCAGGCGACGGCGGCACAGCAGCTTGCGAGCGGCCAGGACGTGGTGCTCTCGACGCTGCAGGAAAAGATGTCGTCGACCTCGGGCGTCAATATCGACGAGGAGATGGCGCATCTGCTGTCGCTGCAGAACGCCTATTCGGCCAATGCGCGCGTGATGTCGACGGTGAACGAGTTGTACAAAACCCTGATGCAGGCATTCTGAGGTAGTCATGACCATTAGCGGCGTCAGCGGACGGACATCCTATATCGGCTCGGGCATCCTCGACCTGCGCAGCCAGCTCGATACGCTCACCCAGCAGTTGTCGAGCGGCAAGGTGTCGAACACCTATGCGGGGCAGGGCAGCGGTCGCAGCCTGGCGATCACCCTGCGTTCGCAGATCACTGGCCTGGCCGGCTATGCCGACACCGCGGTCAACCTCAACACCCGCATCGGCGTCGCCAACCTGTCGTTGCAGCGGCTTGCCGACGTCAGTTCGTCGGTCAAGGGCGCCGCGGTCAGCGCGGGAAGCACGCTCGACAATAACGGCCAGACGGCCGGCCAGAAGACGGCGTCGTTGGGCTTCATCGATTCCGTCGATATGCTCAACGCGCAGTCGGGCGATCGCTACCTGTTCTCCGGCCGCGCCACCGATACCGCGCCGGTCGCTCCGGCCAACGTCATCATGGATGGCAACGGCGCGGCGATCGCCGGGCTGAAGCAGATCATTGCCGAGCGCAAGACCGCCGATCTCGGCATCAACTCCACTGGGCGCATCACCACAGCGATTGGCACGCCGGTCACCTCGGTGGGCGTCACCGAGGATGACGTGACGCCGGTGCCGCCGGCGCTGGCGCAGCCGTTCGGGTTGAAGCTAAGCGCGATCTCCACGACGGTCGTCGGCGCGACGGTTACCCAGCCGGCCACGCCGGCGGCGCCTGCGCAGAAGTCGATGTCGGTGGATCTCGGTACCAGCAATCCGGCGGTGGGCGACCAGGTGAAGTTCACCTTCACGCTGCCCGACGGCACTTCCGAAGATATCGTGATGACGGCATCGGCCACTACGCCGCTGGCCGCCAACAGCTTTCTGATCGGCGCAGATCCGACCGCCACGGCGGCCAACCTCAACACCGAACTGACCAAGTCGGTCAAGAACCTGGCCAATGGCCCGATGGTCGCTGCCTCCGCCATGCAGGCCGGTGACAATTTCTTCGACGAGCCGCCACTGCGTGTCAGCGGCACGCCACTGGGCTCCGCGACGTCGCTGGTCGCCGGCACCGCTGCCGACACCGTGATCTGGTACACCGGCGAGACCGGGACGGATTCCGCTCGCGGCACCGCCGTCGCCAAGGTCGATGACTCGATCACCGTCCAATACGGCGCCCGCGCCAATGAACAGGCGCTGCGCACGCAATTGCAGAACGTCGCCGTATTCGCGGCGGTGACGACGCCGGCGACCGACCCCTATGCCAACGCGCAGGTCGCAGCGTTGAATCAGCGTGTGGCGCAGAACCTTGCCACCGTCCCCGGCACGCAGACGATCCAGGACATCCAGGCCGACTTCGCGGGCGCCCAGGCGTCGATCAAGTCCACCACCGATCGGCAGATCCAGACCAAGGCGATCAGCGAGACGCTGCTGGATTCCATCGAAGGCATCAACGACGACGAGGTCGCCACCAAGATCCTGGCGCTGCAGACGGCGTTGGAGGCGTCCTATAAAACGACGGCGCAATTGTACCAGATGAGCCTGGTCAAGTTTCTGTAAGCGCAGCTGCCGGCGTGTCAGGATTTGTCGCCGCGGCGCACCAGGTTCGCCACATCGCCCAATAAGCGGCCTCCACGGCCCGTGTGTACAGCACAGGATTGCCGGCAGCGGAGGCGAGGATGCGTCCCGGCAGGTCGCGACGGATCTCCGTCAGTCTCTGCACATCCTGTCCACGCGATACGGCGATATCGACATAAGCGTCGGCGTCCGCGGCAATCCAGTCCGGCATGTCGATCGATGCCAGAATTGCGGCGGCAACGCGGCTAGGCAACGTGGTCCCGAGCAGGGCCACCACAGGGACGCCCATCTGCAGCGCCTCCCATGTGCTGACGCCGCCGTTCTGCGGGAACGGATCGAGGCAGACATCGACGTCGTTAAGCTTTTCCAGATGCTCGGGCCGACTGCTTCGGCCAAGCAGCAGGAGGCGGTCTGCCGTCACGCCACAGGCGGCAAAACGCGCGAGCAGGCCGTCGTGCACGGCGGGATCGTCGAGTATGAAATCCTTGATCAGCATTTTTGCCGTCGGCAGCTTTCGCAAGATTTTCGACCACACCGTGATCGCATCGTTGGATAGCTTGCTGATTCGATTGAAGGTGCCGAAGGTGAGATAGTCGTTGCGCAGCGCCGGTGGCTCAGCACGGGCAATGCTGTCCGGGAGCGGTTCTAAGGTGACCACGCAGGGCAGGTCCCAGATTGTCTCGGCATAGAGCGGACGCACCTCGGCGGGAATCGCAACCGGATCGGAGAACAGGTAATCGATGGTCGGCAGCCCGGTGCCGCTCGCATGGCCCCACGCGGTGACCTGAATCGGTGCCGGCTTTCGCGCGAACACGTCAAGCCGGTTGCCGTCGCTGTGGCCGGACAGGTCGACCAGGATGTCGATACCGTCAGCGGCGATCTGCTTGAGCATCATTTCATCGGACCAATGCCCGGCGTCGTGCCAGCGTTCGGCGATGGCGCGGAACTCGTCCGTTACGGAATCCTGAATGGACGAACAAGAGTAACAGATGATCTCGAACTTTTTCTTGTCGTGGTTCTGCAGCACCGGCCTGAAGGCGAAGGCGGCGGAGTGCGACCGGAAGTCGGAGGACACATAGCCGATCTTCAGCCGGCGCTGCGGGTCGCGCGCGTTGCCGTGGGCCAAGGGAGCCCTGGCCGCCAGCCGAGCGCCGATCTGCTTCCACCACAGGCTGCGCGCCTGCTGTTGCTGCGCAACGGTGCTTGTGGCGACGAAGTCGAGTGCGAAGATCCTGCTCCCGATCGCCTCGGGGAAATTGGGTCGGATTGCCAGCGCCTTGTCGTAGCTTTCGACCGCCTTGTCGGCATCGCCCATTCGCGCGAAGCTGTTTCCCAGCACGGTGTAGCCTTGGTAAGATGCTGGTTCCAACGCGATCGCTTTTTGACAGGCTGCAATTGCGTCGGGCAACCGGTTGGTATGCAGCAGCGCGCTCGCTTGGCTGACGTACGTGGCTGCGAATTCGGGCGGGTGCGCCAAAGCGCGATCGATATCAGCAAGGGCCTCGTTGAACTTACTGAGCTTCAGCCAAAGCGCAGCGCGGTTGGTGTAGGCCTGCGTAAAGGCCGGATTGATGTCGAGGGCGCGCTGAAAAGTGGTAAACGCCTCCTGATGACTTCGCAGGTCGCTTAAGGCAGTGGCGCGTCCGTTCAGGGCCTCGAGCATGTCCGGTCGATAGGCGAGCGCCCGGTCATAGCTGGCGAGCGCCTCTGCCGGGCGAATTAGTTCGAGCAGTGCATTGCCCCGGTTGCTCAAGGCGTCCGCATTGCGGCCGTCGAACAGGATGGCGCGATCATAGCTCGCGATGGCGTCCTCCCAACGCTTTAGCTGTGAAAGCAGCAGACCGCGGTTGCCATGGCAATTGGCGTAGTCGGCCTTCAGCGCGATCGCCTTGTCATAGCTTTCCAGAGCTTCGTCGAGGAGACCGAGCTCCTTGCAGGCATTGCCGAGATTATTGAACGCCACAGCGTAGCTCGGCCTGAGCGCGATTGCCCGCCGGTAAGCGGCTCGCGCTTCCTCGTAGCGCTCCATTTGGAACAGGATAATGCCAAGGTTGGAGTGCGCATCCGCCGATCGGGGATCGATTTGCAGAGCCTGATTGACAAGCTGTTCGGCTTCGACGAGGCGCCGGGCACCGAATTCGCACAGAGCCAGCATGTGAAGCGCACCGAAGTTCTCGGGTTGCAGATCGAGAACCTGGCGATACAGCAGGGCGGCTTCGGCGATACGTCCGGCTTGATGCAGAGCGGTCGCCCCCGAAAACAGGGCGTCAGCTTCCGCTTTGCGCTTCTTCTTCAGGCGGGCGTTCTGAAATGCTCGTTGTGCTGCGTCGTTGCTCATCTGTCCACCATTCCGAATCGTGCGGCAATAGTAGGCGCTGTCCGGTCAAAAAACGAGATGCTGCACCGTCCCGAGCCGGCGGAGGCCATCGACTGGCGCTGCCGTCGCTGTGGCTCTGGAACGAAAATGGGCTCTCTAGACCGCGCGGATACGGCGGCATTGCAGCACGTCACCTGGCTGGCGTCGGGGCTGGTTAAATTTCCGTCAAGAGGGCTGCGCGCCTTTGCAACCTTGCGCGTTCGGAAATACCACCATCGGGACGTGGTCCTGATGGGCGTCAGGCCTCCAACTAGATGATTGCTCTCATTTTTTCCGGGATACCGCGGTATTCGCAACCGCAATCGCGTGCGTGGGCGACGGCCGAATGCACTCGCAAACTAGATCAATTCAACGGGGTCCCTTTTACTGAAAGTTATATCTTGGGGTCCATGTTCCAACCACCGATCAAGAAGATCGTAGTTTAGTCTACCAGGAAGGTATCTAACATGTCCGGCATTACGCTCTCGTCCTCAGTCCGTCAGAACTTGCTCTCGCTCCAGTCCACGGCTGAGCTGCTCTCCACCACGCAGAACCGCCTGTCGACCGGCAACAAGGTCAACTCGGCGCTCGACAACCCCACGAACTTCTTCACCGCGTCGTCCTTGAACTCGCGTTCCAGCGACATCAACAACCTGCTCGATGGTATCGGCAACGGCGTGCAGATCCTGCAGGCTGCCAACACCGGCATCACCTCGATCCAGAAGCTCGTTGACTCCGCCAAGTCGATCGCCAACCAGGCCCTGCAGACCACCGTCGGCTACACCAAGTCGTCGATCACCAGCCTCGCCACCTCCACCGCGACTGCTTCCAACCTGCTCGGCACGGCTCCTGCAACCACCGCCACCTTCACTGGCGGCGCTGCGGTCAGCAATGTCAGCACAGCCAGCGCGATCACCGGTGGCACGACGCTGTCCGGCACCGGCACCACCAACTCGATCACGGCCAGCTTCGCTGCAAACGATACCCTGACCGTCAACGGCCAGACCCTGACGTTCAAGGCTTCGGGTGCTTCGGGTGCGAACGAGATCGACATCACCGACACCGTCACCAACTTGCTTGCCAAGATTGACGGCCTGACCGGCGGAACTGGTTCGACCGTTACCGGCGGTAAGCTTGTCATCGATACCGGCGCGACTTCGGATCTGTCGATCACCAGCTCGAATGCTGGCGCGCTGGCAGCTCTCGGCCTCGGCACCGGTGCCACCCAGGCTCGTACGCCTGGTGTCCCCGCGCTCCAGGGCAAGACGCTGAACATCGCTGCAACGGGCGGCGGTACGGCTTCGGCCATCACCTTCGGCACCGGCACCGGTCAGGTTGACACGCTCGACGAGCTGAACTCGGCTCTGGCGGCGAACAACCTGCAGGCCAGCATCGACACCGCCGGCAAGCTGACCATCTCCACGACCAACGATGCGGCTTCGGCCAACATCGGCACCGTCAGCGGTACGGCCAGCTCCACGTCCAGCGTCGGTTTCAACGGCCAGACCGTTGTCAACGCTGTCAAGGACCCGACCTCGCAGGCCACTCGCGCCAGCTTGATCGCCCAGTACAACCAGGTCATCGATCAGATCACTACCACTGCGCAGGACTCGTCCTTCAACGGCGTGAACTTGCTCAATGGCGACACCCTGAAGCTGACCTTCAACGAAACCGGTTCTTCGAAGCTCAGCATCTCCGGCGTCAGCTTCGGCCCCGGCGGTCTCGGCCTGTCGAAGTTG
>NZ_JAQGJD010000244.1 GCF_028290785.1 Tardiphaga sp.
ATCGCCGACCTCACCCGGCCCGCGCTCGATGCCGCGCAAGCGCAGATCGATGCCATCCGGCCCGGCGTCACCCGTTCTGTGGTGATGGATGTCGCCGACGAAGCCAGCGTGATCGCCGGCATCGCCGATTGCGAAACCGACTTCGGCCCGGTACGCGGCCTGGTCAATTCCGCCGGCATTGGCCGCGACGTGCCGTTCTTCGACACTTCCGTCAAACTGTTCCGCGAGATCCTGGACATCAACCTGGTGGGCACCTTTACGGTGGCCCGCGAGGCTGGCCGGCTGATGCGCGCCCATGGCGGCGGCGCCATCGTCAACGTTGCCTCGGTCTCGGGCCTGCGCGGCAATATCGGCCGGTCGGCCTACGGCGCCTCCAAGGGTGGCGTGGTGACGCTGACCCAGGTGATGGCCTGCGAACTGGCGCCGCTCAAGATCCGCGTCAACGCCATCGCGCCGGGGCCGTTCGAGACGCCGATGGTGCAGGCCATGCACACCGCCGAGACCCGCGCCGGCTGGCTGCAGACTGTGCCACAGCGCCGGTACGCCGAGCCCGAGGAAGTCGCCGGCGCCGCCGTGTTCTTGCTCGACGACCGCAAGAGCAGCTTCGTCACCGGGCACATTCTGAACGTCGATGGCGGCTTCGCAGCCCACGGGCTGCTGCCGGCATTTCCATAGTTCAGGACGGATTTATCGACAGGTTGATGTAACTCCTTGAGATCGTTACAGGATAATATATTCCATAATATACCTTATGCGAATCCGGTGTGTAGGCCCGGAGCCTCTGGGCTGGACCTGTTGTTGGTCCCCACTAAGATCGGCATCGACTCCATAAGATCGGCACAGTCCCCGCATAAGATCGGCATGGCTGCCGGCGGGTTGGCACTTAAGCGTAAACTTCTGATCGAAAATGCCGTTGGCGATGTTCGTTCCGCCGCCGACCGACGCCGGTGACTTTGAAGTCCTGCGAATGGCCGTAGGCGGTCCCATGGAGGCTGGGCTTGGGCTGAATCCCGAGGCTGGAGCCATCGTCTCCAGTCAGCGTCGTATCCGGAACGCATCCTCGACATGCCGTCGCCGACCGACAATTCGCTTGCCCAGGACTGGGGCAATCGGTGTCGGGCTCGCCTGAGCAACGAGATGGGTGAGGCACCCTCACCTGCTCTTTGGCACTCAACCGCGAGTGCCTGCGTCAGATCAAACTTCACCTCGGCCAACTGGTTTCGACCTCGAAGCATACCAGGCTTCACGCTCCTCACCGTTGATCCGCTAGGTTCACGGATTTCCCCGAAGGTCCATGGTTGGCAACTCCGGTCTTGAAACGAGCGTCCGAACCCGCGTACAGTCGTATCCATGGGGACAGGCAGACTCCCCTTCAGACCTCTGTGTTCAAGCTCTGCGCGACACACGATCTTTCGTGGAGAACGCGCATGGACACCGAACGACATCTTCCTCTCCGTCAGACTGTTGCAATCCTCTCTCGCGGAGACGCTTCCGCACGCCGGGACACGACGCCGCAAAACAGTCGCTTCGTCCGCGTCTTCGAGGCCCTCGCTGCCGCCGGCATCGACGCCATGCCGGCAATCTATGACGAGGCCTTCGCCGAGGCGGTTCGCAAGCAATTGCTGGCAGTGGATGGCGTCCTCGTCTGGGTCGATCCGATACACCAAGGCAAAACGCGGGTGGCGCTCGATGAGCTGCTGCGAGAGGTTGCGACGCTGAGCCCATGGGTGAGCGCCCATCCCGATGTCATCCTGAAGATGGGCGTCAAGGAGGTGCTCTACCGAACGCGCCACCTGGGCTGGGGCGTCGATACGCATCGGTACGACAGCGTAGCTACCTTCCAAGCGGAATTCCCTTCGCGCTTGCGGGCCGAAGGCCCACGCGTGCTCAAACAAAATCGCGGAAATGGAGGCCAAGGCGTCTGGAAAGTGGAGGCTCTGCCGGAAGCGGCGACCGTTCGGGTGCTCCACGCGCAGCGCGGAAGCCTGCCCGAGGACATGCCGCTCAACGACTTTATTGACCGATGCGAGTCATATTTTGGATGGGGCGGCTGCATCATCGATCAGGCGTTCCAGCCGCGTCTCCCCGATGGGATGATCCGTTGCTACATGAGCGGACCAAAAGTCGCGGGCTTTGGGCACCAACTGGTCAAGGCCCTGATCCCACCGCCGTCAGCAGGTCCGGATTCTCCGGAAGCTCAATCCGGTCCACGCATCATGCACGGCCCAGAAGCCCCGCAGTTCCAGGCGCTACGAAGGTCAATGGAGGAAGAGTGGACGTCGCAAATGATGGAAACACTGGATATCGATGAGATGTCGCTGCCGGTCATCTGGGACGCGGATTTTCTGTTTGGCCCGCGCGACGCGACCGGCGCTGACACCTACGTTCTTTGCGAAATCAACGCGAGCTCCTGCTTCGCGATACCCGACCAGGCGCCTGCGGCGATCGCACTGACCGTCAAAGACCGGCTTCTGCAAAACGGAGCTGTGAGTTCCGGTCGATAGAGCACAGAAGGTGCCGCAGCATTGGCACTGCGTCACCCTGCCCCGCGAAGGTCCTTGGCGACGCGAGGCTATTGCGCCTCCCCCAAACGGGAGAACGCTTCCAGACGAACTTTCATCCCGAACCGCGCCGCCGAATAGCCACCAGCAAGGACGCCACATGCTTTCCGTTCTCGCCAATCGCACCTACCGGCACCTGTTCGCAGCGCAGGTCATCGCGTTGATCGGTACCGGCATGATGACGGTGGCTCTCGGCCTGCTTGCCTTCAAGATCGCGGGCGACAAGGCGGGCGCGGTGCTCGGAACGGCGCTGGCCATCAAGATGGTCGCCTATGTCGGCGTGGCGCCCGTCGTCGGTGGCTTCGCCAATCTGCTGCCGCGCCGTGCCTTTCTGGTCTCGATGGACCTGACCCGCGCCGCCGTGGCGCTGGCGCTTCCGTTCGTCGATCAGGTCTGGCAGGTGTACCTGCTGATCTTCGTGCTGCAGTCGGCCTCCGCAGCGTTCACGCCGACGTTCCAGGCGACCATTCCAGACGTGCTTCCGGACGAAGCTCAGTATACCCGAGCGCTGTCGCTGTCGCGGCTGGCCTATGACATGGAGAGTCTGGTCAGCCCGATGCTGGCGGCGGCGCTGCTGACCATCATCGCTTTCAATCTGCTGTTCGTCGGAACCGTGATCGGTTTCGTCTGCTCGGCAGCGCTTGTGCTGTCCGTGACCATTCCTCAGCCGCAAGCATCGGAACGAAAGCGAGGCATCTACGACAACACCACGCGCGGGATCCGCATCTACCTGTCGACGCCAAGGCTGCGCGGCCTGCTGGCGCTCAACCTTTCCGTAGCCGCAGCGGGCGCGATGGTGATCGTCAACACCGTCGTGCTGGTCCGCGGGGTGCTGCACGGATCTGACACCGACGTGGCAATCGCGCTGGCGTGTTTTGGCGGCGGGTCGATGACGGCGGCACTTTTGCTGCCGAAGCTGCTCGATCGGGTGCCGGATCGCCCGGTCATGCTCTCGGCGGCAGGGCTGCTCGCAGCGGCGCTTCTGTGCTTCGCCCTGTTGGTGTCCACATCTGTGGCCACGCAGTGGATCTGGCCGGGCTTGCTGACGACGTGGGCAGTGCTCGGTGTCGCCTATTCGGCCGTCATGACGCCGTCCGGACGTTTGCTGCGACGCTCGGCGCATGCTGCCGACCGTCCGGCGGTGTTTGCCGCTCAGTTCGCCCTATCGCACGCCTGTTGGCTGCTCACCTATCCGCTGGCTGGCTGGCTCGGCTCGGCGGCAGGATTGGTGCCGACGTTGCTTGTGCTCGCCGCGATCACGCTCTGCGGCGTCCTGCTCGCCCGAATGGTATGGCCCGCGTTAGACGACGATGTGGTCCCGCACCGCCATCCGGATCTGCCGTCGAACCATCCCCATGTGCACGGCGAACACGCGGGGCACGCGCACGCGTTCGTGATCGATGACCTTCACCACCGTTGGCCCTGATGGCAACCTGGTCGTCTTGACAGCATCAGCCGTTCTGGACGAAAAGGGCTCCACGGGGACCGCGATCTCCCCGCGAGGCGACAGCTAAAGTATCGCGTCCCGTTCACAACGAGGGCGCAGCTATGTCGTCATACACCTCCATCTCCGTTGATAAATTATCCAGGTTGATCGGCACTCCCACTACGCCGGTGCTGATCGACGTTCGGACGGACGAAGATTTCGCCGCCGATCCCCGCATCATCCCCGGCGCGCTGCGCCGTCCGTACGTGACCGTGGCAGATTGGGCGAAGTCATTTACGGGCCGGTCCGTGATCGTCGTCTGCCAAAAGGGCCTGAAACTCAGCGAAGGGGTTGCCGCTTGGCTGCGTCATGCCGGCGTCCCAGCCGAAACGCTCGACGGGGGATTCGAGGCTTGGAAGGCCGCGAAGCTGCCGGCGGTGCCGGTTGCCAAGCTGCCGCCTCCGGACGCGCA